>JAICPS010000438.1 GCA_025929715.1 Anaerolineae bacterium
GCCGGTGTATACGAGGCTGGTCCGCGGCTCAGTGCTTTCCGCCAAGAACAATGATTATGTGGAAGCGGCGCGTGCGCTCGGCAGCACGGACGCCCGCATCATTTTCCGCCACCTGCTGCCTAACGTCATTGGTCCCGTGATCGTTCTAGGGACGTTAGGTACAGCCACAGCCATTATCTCCGGCGCCTCACTTAGCTTTCTCGGTCTCGGCGCTCAGCCGCCCACGCCGGAGTGGGGGGCCATGCTCAACGACGGCCGCGCTTACCTTCGCGCCCAATGGTGGATCTCGACCTTCCCCGGGGTGGCAATTCTGCTGACGGTGCTGGCAATTAACCTGCTGGGCGATGGCCTGCAAGATGCGATGGATCCGCGCCGCCATCGCCGGTAGCCCCGGCGCACATGACTGTCATAGATGGAGGTGTCATTGTGAGAACAAACGCGGTTGCCTGTGCAGAACCATACGGTGCGGATGCGGCTCGCGCTATATTCATAAAGGGGGGCAATGCGGTTGACGCGGCTGTGGCGGCCGCTTTCGCTCAATGTGTAAGCAACCCGCTCGGCGTCGGGATTGGCGGTACGGGAATGATGCATGTTTACGACGGCGCGAAAAAGGAGTGCATCATTGTGGATGGTTCGGTCACCATTCCCTCGGGCGCTAAGCCAGACATTTTCCTCGATCGCTTATTAGAGGGCAGGGGCGGAACGACAGGTCGTTATCCTGTCAGGGGACATCCGAATCAGTATGGTTACCAATCGGTCATGACGCCCGGTTTCGTGAGCGGCGCGGCAACGGCGTTTGAGCGCTTTGGAAGCGGCCTCGTTACCTGGGCCGATGTCCTTGAGCCGGCTATTGAGTTAGCAATTGAGGGGTTTAATGTCTACCCTTACCTGGCGGAATATTATGTGTTCGAACCATCGAACGTGCCCAATGGGCTCAATTTCGGCGAAAGAATGGCGGCCTTTCCGCAGGCGGCCGAACTCGTCCTAAAGGACGGGCGGCCTTATCGCGTGGGCGAGCGCATGGTTTTCAATGATCTGGGCCGTACGCTGCAAATCATTGCGCAGGATGGCGCTGATGCCTTTTATACCGGCGAAGTCGGCCAGGCCATCGCGGCCGATTTTGAGGCGAACGACGGTTTCATGAAGGCCGATGACTTGCGCGATTATCAGCCTCGCCTGTTGTCGCCCCTTAGGGGGACTTATCGCGGCTATGAATACTTTACGTCACGGCCTCCGGCGCGAGGATTGGCACTCATTACGATGCTGAACATTCTAGAAGCGTACGACCTGGCGCAAGTCGGTTGGAACACTCCCGCATACGTCGAGCTGCTGGCCAGGGTGCAGCGCCGTTCATTTATTGAGGTTAGTCATTTTTTGATGGATCCTAAGCGATCCGACGCCACCTTGGAACGCCTAGCCTCAAAGGAGCATGCCGCGCAGCTTCGCGACGAAATCGAACAGGGAACAGATCCTCTGACGCTGGCCCCAGATCGCATCTTACATTCAGAGCATACAACACATGTAACGACGGCGGACGAGCGGGGCAATATTGTTGCATTCACCCATTCAACCGGCTCTGCAGGCGCCTCTTGTGTCGTGACGCCGGGCCTGGGCTTCTTGTACAACAATTTTCTAGGTCATTTCAACCCGAGGCCTGGCTTTGGCAATTCAATTGCGCCTGGCAAACGCGGCGGCGGCGGCATTCCCACTATCATGTTCAAAGAGGACCGTCCATTTCTGGCGATCGGTTCTTCCGGAGGCAGCCGCCTGATTAGCGGTGTTATGCAGACGATTGTCAATGTTATCGACCACGGCATGGAAATAGCCGAGGCCATTGCCGTCCCTCGTTTTCATTGTGAAGAGGGACACACCATTTATGCCGGGCCCGAGCTTTTCAGAGCGGTGGTTGCAGAGGTAGAGGACCGTGGTTTTGAGGTTCAGTCGAGCACGTATATGGGCTGTAACCAGGGAATCATGTTTGACGTGCGGTCGCGGGGGCTGCGAGCCGGCACTGATCCGCGCGGCGGCCGCGGCATTGCTTACTGGCCTGAATGATTTGATTGGAAACTAAAGCCTAAAAGGAGACATGCATGAATAGAGTCGTTAGCGCTGAAATGTCATGGCGACAAATTGAAGCGGCGGTGCAGCGCGGAGCAGCCGCGATATTTCCACTGGCTTCTACAGAGGAGCACGGGCCGCACGCGCCGACCGGTGACTACAAGGCGACGGCGGAGATTGCTAGGCGGGTCGCTGAGCGCACCGGAGATATTGCTTTCCCCTGTCTTCCCTTCGGCTATTCGGAATATTTCCGCAATTACTCGGGGACTATCACATTGCAGCACGACACGTTGTTTCGCGTCGTCGAGGACGTGGTTAACTGTCTTATCGATCAAGGTTTCAAACATATCATTCTCTTAAACGGGCACAAGGGAAACGAAGCGATTCTGTTGCCTTTGGCCCGCAAAGTACGTCGGAAGCAAGGGCTGTTGCTGCCAATTGTTTCGCCTTTTGGTTTCGCCCTGACGCCGGCTCTACAAAAGGAGCTTTATGGAGAGCAGCCAATCGGACACGGCGCTGAACCGATGGCGTCCATTATGATGTATCTTTTCCCCGATCTGGTGGACATGAATCTGGTGGAAGACTGGGATACCCGCACTTTTCATGGGCTCGCACCAGTAGGTCTGAACGGTCTGCGATTCGAGGAAGTCACTGTGGCCTTTCCGTTGGACATGGAGGACATAACCCCAGACTCAGGAAGCCTGACCGATCCGCGCCCGGCGTCGGCCGAAAAAGGTCAGCGCATCGTTGAGGCCAGCGTGGACCGTATTGCTCGGTTCGTCACTTGGTTTAAGGAACTGGAGCCAACCTTAGCAAGCAGGTAAGGGGAGAGACGCCAGGTTAGTGGTAAGAAATAGCGCAATTGAACGCTATACTTAATTTAAGTTGCAACAATCTCTCTTCGAGTAGGTAGACACAAAGAATGATAAGAGTCGTGGCACTATTGGGGAGTTCTCCCCATCGTAGTTTGCAGCTGAAAATAGCGCAATAGGCTCGCTGGCTGGGCCCCATGCTCCATGGCCACCTCTATGACATGCTTAACGTCAGTCGATCGCCCCTGTCTCTGGAGAACCATAGCCAGCAATATAGCCTCCTCGGCGCGGTCGGGGTAGCGGCTGGTCCAGGCGCGGTAGAGGCGAATGGTGCCGTCCCAGGGAGGCGGCGCGGGCGTGTTTTGCAGGGTGCGCTGCCAGGCGACGAAGGGGGCGTATTGGCCGAGGGCGCGAGGACCGTCGAGGGTCACGCGGCGTTGGAGATGGTTTAATGCGACGGGCTGGTTACCCTGCCAGGCGTTGAGGCTGCCGAGTAAGGCCTGCAGGCCGGGATCGTGTGGGCGGCGGACCAGCGCCTGTTGCAGGGCGTCGCGGGCGGATTCGGCCTCGGCGGTGGGCAAACGGCCCGTTTGGCGGGCGGCGATGATGGCCTGGTGGGCGCGCACGACGCCGGTGTTGGCTGCCAGCGAGCCCGGCACGGCGGCGACGACCAGAATGGCGAGGGCGCCGGCTGACAGCGGGGCCCAGCGCGGCACTTTACGCCGGGGTGGGGAGGAGGTTGGGATGCCGCCTTCTTCACGCAGAACTACCGCAGCTGCGGCGCCTGCGCCGAGCATCAACCAGAGGGCGGCGATGGGCTTGGCGCCGAGGGTGACCACGTCCAGGACGCCGCCGGCGACGTAGGCGAGCGCACCGCCGGCAAGGCCCAGCAAGAGCGCCCGCTGCCAGGACGGCAGGGTCCGGCGATATGCGCACGCGATGAGAAAAAAGAAGGCAACGAACAGCCAGGCGAGGGCGACAAGGCCGGGCAGGCCGAGATCGACTGCCGTCTGCAGCAGTAGGTTGTGCGCATGTGGTTCTGGTCCGAGAAGCAGGCCGGGGTAGAAGTGGGAGAGGATGAGGGGGTAGGTGTTGAGCCCGATGCCGGTGAGCGGCGCGTCGCCAATCATGGCCAGCGCGCGGCTCCACATGTCCAGGCGCAGCACAATACCGATGCCCAGCAGGTGCTCGACGTCCAGCATGGACGTTGCCAGCGCGCGCGGCCTGTAGGCCAGGACGGCGGCGGCCAGTCCGGCGCCCACGAGCGTCATGGGGATCACGGTCCACCAGCGCCAGCAGACGGCAAAGAGGGCCAGCGCCGCCGCAAGGCCCAGGAAACCCATTGGCGCCTGGGTGA
>JAICPS010000630.1 GCA_025929715.1 Anaerolineae bacterium
GCTCGACCTGGGCAATGACGCGCGCATGAACTACCCCAGCAAAGAGAGCGGCAACTGGCAATGGCGCTATACAGAAAATATGCTCACGAGCGTCATCGCCCAACGCCTGCGCGAAATGGCCGTGCTATACGGGCGCAACGGTGGATCATCCCTAGAGGTGACCGGCACTTCGGAAGTGGCGGTCACCTGAAGAAGGAGTTACCTCACATGCAAGTATTCGAAGCCGTAGAAACCCTGCTGGCAATTCGTAGTTACGAGGAAAAATCCATTCCACCGGAAACAGTAACGCGCATTCTGCAGGCCGCCCGCCTAACTGCCAGCTCGAAAAATCGCCAGGATTGGGATTTCGTCGTCGTACAGCGGAAAGAATCGCTGCAGCGGCTGGGGGAGTTGGCCCGCACCGGCTCCTACATCCGCGACGCCGCCCTGGCTATTGCCGTCGTCGTCCCCAACCACCCCATCGGTCCAGTCGACGGCGCCCGCGCCATCCAGGACATGATGCTGGTCGCCTGGGAAGAAGGTATTGGCTCAAACTGGGTTTCTAACGTCAACACGGCCGAAGTTAAAGCGTTTCTCGCCATCCCGGAAGATCGCACGTTGTTGGCAATCATCCCCTTTGGTTATCCCACACGTGACGTCGGCGCGGGCATCAAAGATCGCAAGCCGCTCTCCGAGATCGCCCACGCCGAAAAATACGGGCAACCTTACGGCGACTGAGGCCCGAACCGCCGCGCCTCCCACAGCGTGTAGCGAATGAAATCCAACGTTGCCTCCAGGCACTTCAGTTGCTTGCCCGGCTGCCAATCCAGCGCCCGCCCGATCAGCCTGCCCCGGCGTTCCTCAAGCTGCGCCTGCGCCCAGCGCGCCGCCGCCGGCTTGGTGACAATTGCTCCGTGCTCCATCGTGTACAAAATCCGGCACATGGTCAGAATGGCGTAGGCCTGGTAGCCGCTCTGCTCAACGCGCGCCGTGTCTTCGAGCTGTAACTCCCACCACCACAACAGGTCCAGCACAGCCTGGCGCAACGCATCAGGCGAAATGGGGTCGATTAACGTGTGCGGCGGCGGTCCCACCAATGCCACGCCCTTTTCGCGCAGAACGTGGCGTTGAATGATCCAGTCACTGTGGTGCTGCTCCAGTCGCAGACTGTCCCCTCGTTCGATGCGTGGATACAGTGCATCAGCCGGATCATGGCGTCGCAGGGCGTGCTCCGGTACATAGGAGACTTCCAGCTCTTTGCCCCATTTTGAGTCGCTGGCTGACAGCCGCTCGTGCATCGCTGCCAGCGCCGCCACCGTTTCAGAGGGCAGATCACCAGCCGTGACCACGATAATATCGATGTCGCTGCTGGCCAGGTCGAAATCCCCTAGCGCCAATGATCCGTGCAGATAGAGGCCGCGGAACTGTTCGCCGAGGATCGATTGCGCTTCTGACAGACAGCGTCGAACTATGGCCTCCACGTCAGGGTATTGGCTCATCAATTGCGGCAAGATGCTGCTCCTTGCGCGGCGCCCAAACGACGCCGAATGAATTCCTGCGACACCAGCCCTAAAGCGCCTACGACGAACCGTTGTCGTCAGCGATTATAACGCCGGCTTCACATTCTGGTTCAACCGGAACAGGTTGTGCGGGTCATATTTGGCCTTCAGGGCCGCCAGCCGCGAGTACTGGGCGCCGAACGCGTCACGCACAAGCGCATCGCCTTCTTCCTGGAAGCCCGCAAAGTTCAGGTACCGGCTGCCATCGGAGAAGGGCTGCATGTCGTCGATAAAGTCCCGCACCCAGGCCACATTTGCCGCGTCGTCCGCCTTGTCCTCCCAATTTGCCTCCGGGTTCAGCAAGAAGGCCGCCTGCCTGCCAAAGAACGCGCTTTCGTCGGCGCTCAACCTCGCCACCGCGCCGCCAATGTCCCACAGATCTACTGTGGACAGCACCGAGGGCTGTCTGCGTGCGTGTTCCACGATGCGGTCGATCGCCTGGTCGTCCAGCCGCGACAGATTAAGCGATTTCCAATAATAGCGCATGCCGTTGGGATAATCCTCGTCGAAATAAGTCTGCGCTTTCACGTAGGGAACCGCGCCGCTGAGGTCCACCAACGGCTCGCCAAACTCGATCAGCGGGCTCAGCGCATTGCGCCCTTCTTCCACCGCACCGGCGTACATGCCTGCCAGCGCAACGAAAGGCGTGTGATGGATGGCTTCGGGAAAATGTTCCGTCGGTGGAATAATCCCCGCGCTCAACAGGGTGCTCACCTCGTCTGGAGCCACAGCCGTGAAGTCGCGATAAAATGCAATCGCCTTTTTCAGCCTGTCACCGCGCGCATCGTGGAAGGCAAAAGCCATGAAAACCTCCGGCCCCAGCGGATAAGCACGATAGACGAACTCGGTCAAAATGCCGAAGTTGCCGCCGCCTCCGCGCAGACCCCATAGCAGGTCGAAATTTTCGTCCTGGCCGGCATGCACAATGCTGCCGTTGGCTGTCACTACTTGCGCACCGATCAGATTGTCGCTCGCCAGGCCGAACTTATTGCGCAGCCAGCCAAAACCGCCGCCCAGCGTCAATCCGGCGATACCTGTCGCCGAGACGACGCCCATCGGGACGACCAGCCCATGCTTTTGCGTCTCCGCGTCCAGGTCGCC
>JAICPS010000517.1 GCA_025929715.1 Anaerolineae bacterium
ATTGGCGCCGCCTGTCGATCTATATGATTGACCTACAGAATGCCGAGCTCACCCGCATCTTCGGCGGCGGCACCCGCGACCCCATTCCCGGCGGAACCTGGCTTTACGGCGACGAACTCGGTCATTTCCTGCTCAACATCGGTGGCGGCAGCCTCGTGGCGCTCGACGCCGGCATCGCCCTGCAACTCGTCTGCGGCGAGCAGGCCGGCCTCGCCTGTTGATCGGCCCGGGGAGCAGAGAACCATCGCGTTTGACGATCGCCGGATTATGTCGTATAATCCATCAGTTGGTATTGCATCACGTACATTCCCCCTCACTGGCGAGCAGTAAATCACATTCACTGTAGCTTGGAAGGTCGGAGCCCCGGCAGCCGTTTCTGGCTGCAATGGGAGTCTTTGCGCGTGCGAAGCGCCCCCGGATGGCTGCTGATGCGTACCGTTATTTAAGGAGATTAAGTTTAGAAACAATATGGCTAAAGATTTACAGATTCTTCCCCTGGGTGGTATGGGGGAAATCGGGAAAAACATGACCGTTTACGAATATGGTCGCAACATCATGATCGTCGACTGTGGCGTCATGTTTCCCGAAAACGACATGTACGGCATCGACCTGGTGTTGCCGGACTATAAATATATCATTGACAACCAGGAACTCGTGCGCGGCATCGTGCTGACGCATGGACATATGGATCACATTGCTGCCCTGCCGTACCTGCTGCAGGAAATTGACGTTCCTGTTTACGGTACACCCCTCACCTTGGGGCTCGTAAAGCGGCAGCTAGAAGAGAAAAACCTGCTACAACGCGCCGATTTGCGCGTACTTTCCCGTGAAGAAACGCTGCACCTCGGCCCGTTTCGTGTCAGCCCCTTCGCGGTCGCCCATTCGATTCCTGACGCCGTCGGCCTCGTCATCGACACGCCCGTTGGCGCCATCGTGCACACGGGTGACTACAAGCTGGACGAAACGCCCGCGGGCGGGCGCACGACCGATTTGCAGGCGCTAGGTAACTTGACAAAGAACGGTGTTCTGGCGCTGGTGGCCGATAGTACGAACGCCGACCGGCCGGGTCGCACCGAAACGGAACAGGTCGTTCGTGATACCCTGAACCGGCTTTTCGCGGAGGCGAAGGGACAGCGCATCATCATAGCGACCTTCTCGTCAGTGTTGGCCCGCCTCCAGGAAATCATGACCCTGGCGCAACTTCACAACCGCAAAGTAGCCCTGACCGGGCGTAGCTTGCTGCAAAATGTGGAGCTGGCTCGCGATCTGGGCTATCTCGACGTGCCAAAGAATCTGCTGGTAGACGTCACCGCGCGCATTCCAAAAGGCCAGATGTTGATCCTGTCCACCGGGTCCCAGGGCGAGCCACGCTCCGCCCTCAACCGTATGTCCGACGGCACCCACCGCCAGGTCCGCATCGGCGAAGGTGATACCGTGATTATCTCCGGCGGCACCATTCCCGGAAACGAAGAGGACGTGGGCCGCATGCTCAACAACCTCTTCGAACGAGGCGCCAACGTAATCTATGGTCGCATGGCGACGACCCATGTCTCCGGTCACGGCAGCCGTGACGAAATGAGGGCCATGATTGAAGCCGTGCGGCCCAAGTACATCATCCCAGCGCACGGCGAAGCGCGACACCTGCACCTACACGCACAATTGGCGCGCGACACAGGCATGGATACCGGCGACGTGTTTGTGCTCAAGAACGGCATCCCCTGGTTGAGCGACGGAAAACGCGCCTGGACCGGTGAGGCGATACCTCTGGACGAAGTCTACGTAGACGGCCGTCTCATAGGCGAAATCGGCGAAGTCGTCATGCGCGATCGTCAGCGGCTATCTCAGGACGGCTTCATCGTCGCCCTTATCCCGGTCGACAAACGTCGCCAACTTGTCGGAGAGCCGCAGATCGTCAGCCGCGGCTTCGTCTATTTGAACGAGGCGGAAGAGCTGATCAGCGCTGCACAGAATGAGATTAAGCAGCAGTATAAGCGCGGCGCCAAAGACCTGCGTCGCGCCTTGGAAGATTTCTTCTATCGCGAGACCCATTCTCGACCGGTCGTATTGCCGCGATTCGTCAACGTGTAACCTGATACAGAAAGAGACAGCATCCTGACCCAGGGAGCCGTTTTTACGCGCCCCTACCGCACGCAGCTACACCTTCTCCTCAAACCCTGGGTCAAGCGCTTCCCGATTCCCGCCATAAAGAACCCTGGATTCTGGAAAGACGTCATCATCGCCCCGCATTAGCGTGAGCGCCTCTATCACGGTCCATTCCGCCTGGAGGTCGCCCACAATCCGCGCATTATCAAGCGCCATCGCCAGGTCGGTTAGAGCGCTGTCCAAATCCCCCAACGTCTCCAACGCCTTTGCCCGCTGGCAGTGCAGCTCCCACGACGGAACGTGGGGCAGTCTACTCACAGCCTCGATAGCGCGTGTAAATTGCTCTACTGCCGCGCGCGGCGCGTGCAGCGCCAACGCTTGCTCGCCAGCGAGCCGCGCATAGCTGAGCGCCGCACTCCAACAGCCGGCTTTGTAGCTGTGATAAGATAGATCGCCAAAATGGTGCTGCACCGCGTCCGCGTATACCTGCTCAATCGCAGCGGCCACCTGTCCATGTAAGGCTCGTCGTTCGCGGATCAGCAGCCGGTCATATAGCGACTCCCTGGTCAAAGCGTGCCGGAAGGCAAAGTGATCGTCGGAGCGCTTCACGACTAACCCCGCCCCGACTAACTCCTCGATTAACTGCAGCAGCCCGGCCTTCGAACAACCGGTCAGCGCCTGCATCAACTCAAAATCGAACCCTCGCCCGCTAACGGCGCACAAATTGCCAAGATTCCGCGCCTGCCGGCTGACCCGCTGCAATCGCTGCCTGATAACGCGCTTGATACTTCGTGGAATTCTGGCCTGGGGTAGCGGGTGAAGTCCCAGCAGGTCAGTCTCCCACGACACGACCTCCGTGGCCGTCAACGAGGTACATAACTCTTCCACGAAAAGCGGGTTGCCTCCGGTCAGATTGAAAACCGTCTCCAGAAAATAGAAGCGAACCGGCTGCTGTCTGTCGGACACCAGACGCATGACCGCCTCTACCTCCTGGCGGTTCAGCGCTCGCAGGTGCAACCTTTGCGTATGCGCTTTGCTCCCAAGCGCTGCAACGAACTCGTCCAGGTCGGAGTCGGGCAGCGGTGTTCTGTAGCTCAGCAGGAGAAGCACGGGAAGCTGTGCAATGTGACCCAGCAAATGAACCAGGAATTTCTGGCTGGCGTCATCACTCCAATGCAGGTCTTCGATGGTCAACAACAATGGTTGGCGCGAAGTTCTTTCCACAATCCAGTTGGTCAACGCATCGAAGATCTGTCGCTGCGTGACTTCGGGGTCGACTGCGACGGCGGCCCGCGTTTCAGATACGAGCGGTGGGGGGGGGGGGGCGGAGCGGGGGGGGGGGCAGACCGACCCCCACAACAGGGAAAGGGAGGGGGGCGACCAAAAAAAAAAAAAAAAGA
>JAICPS010000263.1 GCA_025929715.1 Anaerolineae bacterium
TATGGCATCACATTTCTCATCTGTTCACGAATGGACCTGGCCGCGGGTCTGTCTTTCCTTTTCCTCGTACACCCGGCGGTCGTGCCCTCCGTCTTCTGGATCTCAGCGCGCGTTGATTCTTTAATGGCCCTTTTCTATTTGTCGGCCATATTCTTCTTCCTCGCATTTTTGCGAAAAGCTGATCCGTGGCTGCTAATTCTGTGTGCAACAACGTTCGTCGCCGCCCTGTTGGCTAAAGAAACAGGCAGCACCCTGGTTATTACCTTGACTGTGCTCGCACTCTTGGCGCATCGGCCACAGGGGGTAAACGGCGCTTTTGTCGCCAAGACCCGGCGCTGGGTGCGGCCACTGCTTGCCCTTTTTGGTGGGCTGACCCTCATTTATCTGGCGTTTCTCTGGTTTACCATCTACCGGCAGGCGTCCGACGTGCTTCCCCAGCTCGGCGCGCGCGAATTAATGGAAGCGCTGCTGGGGCCCCCTGTACTGTTGCTCGCCCCCGGTAATGAAACGTTCCTACTACAGTTATATAGCAGTTGGCCCTGGCTACTGGGCGGCGCGGTCGCTGCCTTCCTCTTGTCAGTAGCCGTTTTTCTGTTGATTCTCGCTCGAAGTCAGGGCCTTTCGGGGTTGCAATTCGGCCTATTGCTGGCTGCTCTCTATTTGATACCTTTGCTGCCTCTGGCGCTCTCAGGCGCTAATACCCGCCGCATGTATCTGCCGCTGGCCGTAGTCTGCATTATGATCAGCTTTTTGCCGCGCGTTGCGTCGCCAATTGGGCGCTGGCTGCCGCCGGTCCTGCTCTTCCTGGCTCCCTTGCTGGCTGCCGCATCATTAAGCAGCGGCAGTGTCTGGCGACACAACTGGCAGCTTACGCAACAGTATTGTGAAAGTTATCGGCGAATCGCACGTGAAGACAATGCGGTCGGTGCGCCAGCGTTATTGCTGGCCGCGCCCGGTCGGGCCCGCGACGCGCCGCTGTTCGCCAATGACGTTAACGCTGCCCTGCATCATTGTCTTACCGGCGAGTTCGGCTATTTGCAGCGCCTCTTATCGATTGCCGAATTTCGTACGGCGAGAGCTGCACCTGGCGACCCTGCATTTGCTCTTCAACAGCGGTCAGCGCGCAAATTTGAGCTCACCGCATTGTCGCCTGCCGACTATTTCTTTTTCGGCTCGCCCGTCAACCTGGGTCGCATCTACGACGATGATTATTTGGCCGTCGACGTGACCTCGCTACGCGGTCAGAACCAGGTGGAGGCTTACTCTGTGCTGTTCAAAGCCGGCGCTGACTTATCTCAAATTCGGCTCCTGTCATTTGACAGCTCTGGATTTCAAGAGGTCGTTGCGAGCCCTACCGGCGGCAATTAGAATTCAATGCCATGAACATGACCCTTGTTCGTCGCCTTCTTCTCCGGGAGTGGTTGTGCCTGGCTCTGGTTTTCCCCCTTGTCATCGCTGCGCGGCCCGCTTTCTCACCCATTTTGCTGCTTCTGCCATATTTATGGATTGTGCGCAAAGCGAACACGGGTCGTTTTGTTCCTGCGACGCCGCTAAATGTGTCCATTTTGTCCCTGCTGCTCATGGTTTTTGTCAGCCTATATGCGACTGCCGATCTTGCGTTTAGCTTTCCGAAGATAGCGGGAATTATTTTTGGTATCGCGGTCTTTTTCGCGGTAGAGGCGTCAACTGTTGGAGGTGAAAGGGCACTATGGTCCGGAGTCAGTCTCTACATGGCGTTCGGTCCCGCGGTAGTCATTCTGAGCCTGCTCGGTACAGAGTGGTCGCCAGAGGTTCGCGCGCTTCTTCCCGCAATCCAACGCCTGCCAGGCCCGCTACTCAGGCAACCCAACAGCGAATTCGGCTTTAATCCCAACGAAGTTGCCGGCGTCCTATTGTGGATTGCGCCGCTGGCCCTGGTTCTGGCGCTCGGCTTGATCGCCGCGATCGGCAGTGGCCGCTCGGGCCAGTTTTTTGAACGTCTGCCAGCAGCGACCGGCTGGTTTCTGCGGATAACCCTGCCTGTTGTGGCGCTACTGACCAGCGCCACGTTATTGTTTAGCCAATCACGAGCCGCCCTCGCAGGTCTAGCGTGCGCTTTCTTCTTCGTCGCGCTCGTTACGGCACAGAGGCGTCGCGCGCTTATGGCGCTAATTGTCGTCGCCATTGTCGGCGCAGCCATGGTTGCCGGCATCGGGAGCGCTAGGGTGTCCAGTGCTCTCTTCTCCCAACTGAGCATCGCTTATGGAACACCGAGTGACGCCATGAACTCCCTCGAAGGTAGACAGGAAATCTGGACGCGCGCGCTATATGCCATTCAGGATTTTCCGCTTACTGGGCTAGGCATGAACATGTTTCGGCGCGCTGTGCCTGTGCTTTATCCTCTATTTATCATCGGACCTGGCGTTGACATTGCTCACGCGCACAACCACTTTCTGCAGGTTGCATTGGACCTGGGTTTTCCCGGACTGGTAGCGTATGTCGCCATCTGGTTTGGCGCCGCCTTGATGTTATGGCGTACCTGGCGCCAGACCATGCAGTTCAGGTTACGCGCTCTGACGTTAGGCATAGCTGCATCGCTACTGGCCTATGCCGTCTATGGACTTCTGGACACCGTCGCCCTGGGAGCCCGGCCGGGTTTCATATTCTGGTATTTGTTGGGATTGGTCGCAGGGGCATATCGACTGGTTGTCGCTGAGAGCACGCCGGGTCGCGATGTGGCCCGACAGGCCTAATTCCAGCGCGCCAGAAGTTCGTATTTGGCCCAGACAGCCGTGCGGTAGAAAGGATCGATTTCGATGGCTCGTTCGTAACAGGCCATCGCCTCGTGATAGTTCCCTAAATGCTCGTAGACACGTCCCAGGTTCATATGTGGGAACTGTGGCGCTTCGTATCGTGTTGCCTCGGTCGCCTTCTTCAGCCAGTCTATCGCTTCCTCCCAACGATTCAACTCGATCAGATAAGCGCCAATGTCATTGTAAGGGTTGCCAAAGGAAGGATCCACTTCAATGGCCTTCTCACAGGCCTCGATAGCCTCTTCATAGCGGTCCATCATGCTATAGGTCCAACCCAGGAACGTATGAGCTTCGGCCGTGGGAAAAGTCTCTAAAGAGCGCTTATAGAGCAAAATTGCATCCGCCAGTTCGCCGCGCATCTGATATTTGTAGGCGCGATCAAAGAGCACCATGGCCTGCTGCCGCTGGATGTCGTCGCTCATAAAGCTATCCCGAGTCCAGTTTGGCCACGGTCACTCCGGCGCCGCCTTCCCCGTCTTTGCCCTCCTCCCAGCTTCGCACGTAGCGGTGACCGTTCAGCGCCTGGCGCACAGCATCGCGCAAGCGGCCTGTCCCCTTGCCGTGTATGATGCGCACGAACGGTAAATCGGAAAGATAGGCCGACTCCAGATAGCTTTCCAACTGCGCCAGTCCATCTTCCACGCGCTCGCCGCGCAGGTCGAGCTCCATGCCAGGCGCGTCCGAAACCTTAACAGAAACGGGCGGTGTCGATGACTGCGGTTCTACCTGCTCTGATTCCACCAGTTCTAAATCGGTCAACCTGGCGCGCATGTGGACGCGACCCACAGCCAGTTCTGCCTCCTTCTTGTCCAGCGAAAGAATCTCGCCTTTTGTATTGAGCGACTTCACGCGGACCACGTCGCCCACTTCCAGCGTTTCACGCAGCGTGCGAAGGCGCCTGCGAGACGGCGCTGCCGCTTCGTCTTCCCGTTCCTGGAGATCGGCCTCCACGCTGTCCACCTGTTTCCCCAACTGCTTTAGCGCGTTCAGAGAAGTGTCCCTGTCGCGCTGATCGCGAACCTCCTGTCGCAAGCGTTTCAACTCTGCACGAACTTCTTCCAGTTCGCGCTGCACTTCCTGCCTCGCGTCCGCCAGAACCTCCTGGCGCTCCCCCTCAATAGCCGCAAGCCGTTCCCGCAGCTCGTCACGTTCTTCCTCTACCTGCTCCAGTGCAAGCCGCGTTGCCGCCTCCTGCGATGAAATCTTTTCACGGATATCATAGATCGAGTCCAGTAACGACTCTGCGCGTTCGCTGCCTGCACCCAGCAAGGCAAGCGCGTCGTCAAGAATCGTCTCGTCGAGACCCAGGCGGCGGGCGATGGCCACGGCGTTAGAGCGACCCGGCAGTCCGATGGTCATTTCGTAGGTAGGCGACAACGTATCGATGTCAAATAGTAGCGAGGCGTTGGTTGCCCCAGGCGTCTGGCTGGCGTAAACCTTTAGTTCTGGATAGTGGGTTGCGACGAATGTCGTGGCGCCCTTGTCCCGCAAGAAGTTGACGATTGCCTGTGCTAATGCTGCTCCTTCGGCGGGATCGGTTCCTGAACCCAGCTCGTCGAGCAGCACCAGTGAGCGCTCGTCTACTTTCTGCAAAATGCGGATGATGTTCGTTACGTGCGAGGAGAACGTAGAAAGGCTTTGTTCGATTGACTGTTCGTCGCCAATATCGGCAAAGACGTTGTCAAATACGGTCAAGCGCGCCTCGATAGCCGGCAGCTGCAATCCGGCCTGAGCCATGAGCGTCATCAGACCCATCGTCTTCAGGCTAACGGTCTTTCCTCCGGTATTCGGGCCGGTAATCAACACTAAAAACGTTTCTTCGTCGAGCATCAGGTCGGTAGGCACCACGACGCCTGGTTCGAGCAATGGGTGCCGTGCACCGCGGATCCAGATTGACGATCCTGGATGTTTACTCCGCTCCGTTTCGTGCTGCGCAGCAGCTGGAGGGCTATTACGTTCCCCGGCATTCCGATGCCGCGACCGCCTGCGACTTTGCTGCGACGGCACGTTACGCCAGGCGACGAACTGTGGCTCGACACCATGAACGGCCAACGCGTACTGGCCACGGGCGAATATCAGGTCCAGCTCCGCCATACGATCCACGATACGCTTAAGAGGATCGCCCTGATCTGCCACTCTTTGCGAAAGGAGCGCCAGGATGCGCTGTATCTCTTCCTCCTCCTGTAGCTGAAGGCCGCGGTACTCATTGTTGAGATCCACGGTGTTCATCGGCTCGATCCATAACGTGGCCCCACTGCCGCTCTGGTCATGCACGATGCCCTTGATGCGCCCCTTATACTCGGCTTTCAGTGGCACCACGTAACGGCCGCCGCGCATCGTAATGATCGGTTCCTGCAGGTAACGGTTCATACTGCTACTAATCAGGTTCTGTAGCTTCTCCTGGATGCGTCCGTGCGTAACGCGCAGCGAGCGCCGGATGTTAGCCAGCCGGTCGCTGGCGCTGTCTAAGACTTCACCACGCTCTTCGTCCAGCGTCTCGCTAATCGCCGACACCAGTCCCGGGCAATCTTCGATGAGCTCGGCAACAGCGCCAAGGTTAGGAAAGCGATCTGAGACGCGCAGTAGGAGTCGCTGCAAGTTGCGCGAGGCGCCCAGCGTGCTGCGAATGTCGAGGAACTCTTCGGGCTGCAAGATGAATCCGCGCTGAGCTCTATCGGCCGCGTGACGCACGTCACGTGCGCCGCCAATCCTGGCATCACTACCACTTTCAAAGAGCTCGACGGCCTCACGCGTCTCGGCCTGTCTGCGGCGCGCTTGCGTTTCATCGGCAGACGGCCGCAGGGCGTGAATCAGCGCTTCTCCGGCGCTAAAGCTGGCGTAACCTGCCAGGCGATCCAGGATTTTGTCAAACTCTAAGATGCGTAGCGATTTTTCGTCCATAGCAGTACTTTTTTACCACAAAATGTGTAAAATAGTTGAACCGTGCCACAGCACTTTCGGAGAAATCGGTGAGCGAACGCATCGTTCAGTGTGCCGTCGAACTGTCCGGGGTCGTCAAGCGCTTCGGGGAGGTGGTGGCGGTTGACGAGATGAACTTGCAGTTTCAAGACGGGGAGTTCTTTTCATTGCTGGGCCCCAGCGGCTGTGGCAAGACGACAACGCTGCGCATGATCGCCGGCTTCGAACAGCCTAGCGCCGGCCAGATATTCATTAAAGGTCAGCCGGTCGCCGGCATCCCCGCACACCGTCGTCCGGTCAATACCGTCTTCCAGAGTTATGCCCTATTCCCCCACATGACCGTTGCCCAGAACGTGGCCTTCGGCCTGGAGATGAAGAAGGTACGCCGGGACGAAATAAACCGCCGCGTTGCCGAAGTCCTGGAACTCGTTCAGCTTCCCCGCATGGGCGAGCGCAAGCCGGCCCAACTTTCAGGAGGACAGCAGCAGCGGGTAGCGCTGGCGCGAGCGCTTGTTAACCGGCCTCAGGTGCTTCTTTTGGACGAACCTCTTGGCGCTCTGGACCTCAAGCTGCGCAAGGCGATGCAATTGGAGCTTAAACAGATCCAGTCTGAGGTTGGCATCACCTTCGTCTATGTGACTCACGATCAGGAAGAAGCGCTGACCATGTCCAACCGCATCGCCGTGATGAACGAGGGCGTCGTGCAGCAGGTCGGCGATCCGCGACAGATCTATGAGCACCCGGCTAACCGCTTTGTCGCCGATTTTATCGGCGAAACCAATTTCGTCTCTGCTCTTCTTGTCGA
>JAICPS010000309.1 GCA_025929715.1 Anaerolineae bacterium
ATTCGGCTCTTCTATGCTCTTTGTCTCGTCATGGGAGGAACACTACTTCTTGTGCGTGCCTGGAGGCAAGAAGGTAGAACTCGCCAATGGAATACCTTGGCCATCCTCGCCGCTGCCTTGCTTCCCTGGGTAGGTTACTCACTTCAGTTACTGGGCTTCTATCGTCCTGGCGCCCCCGATTTGTTACCGGTCACTTTTGTCGTAGGTGCTGCCTCGCTGACCTCCATCGTTACGCGCCTACACCTCTTTGATCTTGTGCCAATTGCCCGACAATCGGTGCTGAACAACATGCCATCCGGTGTAATAGTGATAAATATGCAGGACCGGGTAGTTGATATTAACTTAGCCGGGCAAGCTATTGTGGCTCGCAACGCCGCAGAAGTGATCGGCCATAGAATCGTGGAAGTGATGCCGCAGTGGAGCGATCTGTGGTATGAAGCGCTGATTAAAGGAGAGGTGCATGCGGAGATTGGTGCACTCGTCGAACGTCAGGAGCGCTGTTATGCGCTTCACGTTACTCCAGTTTATGGGCGAGGAGATCGGCTTAAGGGACGCCTGATGATGCTTCTCGATATTACAGAGCGTAAACATAGCGAATCAGAACTTCTCTCCCGCAAGCAGCTCTTTGAAAATTTGGTCGCCGTTGCCCGTGCTACAGCGAAAGGATCCGGCCTTCAGACAACATTGCAGAACGCGCTCGACGTGACCACTGGCCTGACCGGAGCCGAATATGGAAGTCTATTTTTGCTGGATAGCAACGGCCGCGTGACGCACGGGATTCTGGCTCGCGGCAAAACCGCGCAGGGATCGGGTCGCAAAATTGTTGGCACGGTGATGAATCAGGGCCTGGCGGGTTGGGTGGTGAGGAACCGAACATCCGCTCTGCTACACGACACTTTGGAAGACGAACGTTGGGTAACGCTGCCCGATCAGCCTTATGCGGCTCGCTCGGTATTGGTAGTCCCAATCACCAGTGGTTCCGAGGTGTTGGGTGTACTGACATTGCAGCATTCGCAAACTAGCTGGTTTGATACCGAAGATGAAGCGCTCCTGCACGCCGCTTCCGACCAGATGGCATTAGCGCTGCACAAAGCCAAACTCTACGAGGAACAGCGTCAACTGGCAAGCCGGCAGCAGATATTATACGAGGTGCTGAGAACAGTGGGACAGCAGCACGAACCTGGTAGCGTGATGCACCTTGTCGTCGAAACGATTGCCCGACTCACGGGATGGGCCGCCGTGGGCATCATGACGCCGAGAGATGACGACACCCGCCTGATACTACAGGCCGCAACGGGTATTTTGGCGCATCTTGAGGGCAAAGCCTTCAGCGCCACTCGCGGGATCTTTGGCAGGGCATTTAAGAGCGGCTCGCCGCAAAGCCGGCTAGAAGGAATCTCCGAGAAAAGTCATGAACTAGCATGGCTTCAGAGCGTCATCATCGTTCCGTTGGGACGCGCATCCAATCGAATGGGAGTGCTGGTGGTTGGTATGGAACAGGCTTCGGCTCTCAACGAAGACGACGTTCTGCTCGCCGAATCGCTTGCGGAAACAGTTGCTCTGGCAATGTCTAACGCTAGATTGCAGCGTATGCGCGACGACCTTACCCACACGATGGTTCACGATTTGCGCAACCCGTTACACGTTGTCTCCGGCACGCTGGAATTGGTTCAGGACCGCCTCGCGCCATCGAACCCTAATCAAATTCCCGAGATGTTGCAGATTGCACGGCAAAGTACCGGACGGATGTTGCATCTTGTGAATGGAATTCTTAGCATTAGTCGCCTAGAAAGCGGGGCGATGCCTTTGAATCGCAGCGCCATCAATTTACCTGGTCTAATCGATCAGGTCCTTCACGCGCAGATTCCGCTGGCTCATGACAAGCAGCTTAAGCTAGCGTACACGAACGGACACGACCAAACATTGTTGCCGCCCATTGAGGCTGATGAAGAACTCATTGAGCGCGTGCTGCAAAATCTGGTAGGAAATGCGATCAAGTTTACTCCGGCGGGCGGAACCGTATCGGTGAAATTAGAGACCGATACGGTGGCAAACCTCGTATGTGTCGGAGTTTCTGATACAGGGCCAGGGATTCCGTTTGACATACAGGAACGGCTATTTGAGAAATTTGTGACGGGCGTACTCGAGGGGAAGGGAAGTGGGTTGGGCCTTGCTTTTTGCCGGATGGCAGTCGAGGCTCATGGGGGTAATATCTGGGTTGAAAGCAGCCTAGGTCATGGCGCGACGTTCTATTTTACGTTACCGGGAAGATAATTAACTGCCAATGATTAATCTACTCGAGCACTTCGCCCATTGCAATTACCCGGACTAGGAATGGATGTGGACGCGTCCCTGGCCGTCGTCGACGAAGCCAACGGTGACTGCCTGGGGACATTTCGTAAGATAGGCTTCCACGGACTGTTTGGGTAGAACGACAAGCAAGCCGCCTGACGTTTCGGGCGTCCACAATAAGTCCTGATCTACAAGTGCAATTCCTTCATCAAAAACGGCGCAAGGGGCAAAGTACTCTCGATTTCGAGCCATGCCACCAGGAAATGCTCCTGACCGTCCATACTTGTGCGTCCCGGGAAGCCAGGGCAGCCAGGACAAGTGAAAATGGATGTCTACGCCGGCCTGGATAGCCATCTCTTGCGCATGGCCAAGCAGGCCAAAGCCTGTGACATCTGTCATACCATTTGCCTCTACGGCCAATGCTGCTTGCGCTGCCTGACGATTGAGTTGCTTCATACTCTCCACGGCGGCGGCAACGTCGGATTCGTGGGCAATATTCTGTTTTAGCGCTGTCGTAATCACCCCGGTGCCCAGTGCTTTGGTAAGAAGGACCGCGTCACCAGGATGAATTGAACCTTTGCGTTTTACCTGCCTCGGGTCAATGATTCCAGTGACCGCCAAGCCGTATTTCGGCTCTTTGTCGTCGATGCTGTGCCCGCCGGCCACGACTGCCCCGGCTTCGGCTACCTTCTCGGCGCCGCCAAGCAGAATCTGGCGCAAGATGTCACGATCTAAATTCGCCGGGAATGCGACAAGATTGATGGCGAACAGCACTTCGCCGCCCATGGCGTAGATATCAGACATAGCGTTGGCAGCGGCGATTGCGCCAAAATCGTACGGATCGTCGACAACCGGGGGAAAGAAATCGGTCGTCGACACGATCGCCTGTTCGCTATTCAGCCGGTATACAGCAGCATCGTCTGCCCGGTCTAGACCAACAAGGAGATCGGGGAATTCTTCTGCCTTAAATACCTCGCGGAGCGGCTGCAACACGTGCGCCAGATCGGCAGCGCCGAGCTTAGACGCTCAACCGGCGCAAGATGCGAGTGCTGTCAGTCGGATCGTTTTATCAGCCATTTCTCATACAGTTCCTGGCCCACTAGAAGTAGGCGCTACGACATTCCTACGGTGAGTATACCTTGTAGGCACGCTGGGGCAATGCGATTGACGCCCATGGGCCAGTGGTTATAATGCGTGCAATGGTACGGAATCGTTTCTCCCGCTTTGAAACATTCGCCAGGCGTCTCGTCGAGGGATCGATTGGCCGTCTTATTGGCGACGAAGCTCTGACTCTGCAAATTGCGACGCGGCTTATCCAAGCGCTGGAGGATAGCCAGCGCCAGGATACTACTCCGACCGGGTATCTGATAGCCCTCAATCCGGCCGACCTCGGATCCAGAACACATGAGATCCCAGAGCTAGAATCACGTCTCGCCAAATATGTCAGCACGATGGACCGGCATGGCGAGTCTGGAAAGGGGAAAAGGGTCGTCATCCGCCTTGTTCCTGACGAGACGATGCGTCCAGGAAACGTTGCCGTGGAGGCTTCTTACGAACGTCGGGCGGGTGGTACGACCGGCGTACTGAATCATGACGACGACGTAACGATAAGGCAGCTTCGCCTTCTTGATGCTTTTCTGATTGTAAACGGAAGACGCCATTTTGCTCTCGACAAACCGCTGATCAGGATTGGGCGTCGCGTCGACAATGACGTAATTATTGACTCGCCTGCGGTAAGTCGCCAGCACGCTCATATCCGTTGGCGGCATGGGCGCTTTATTATTTACGACGTTGGTAGCCGCGGGGGCATTCAGGTGAACGGTGAACCAATTAGGGAGTATGTTCTGGCGCCGGGTGACCTGATTTCGCTCGCCGAACGTGTTCCCTTAATCTACGGGGAAGGGCTGGAGAGCAGAAAGACCTTGTCAATTTCCGACAAAAGCGCAAACGACACGCTTGCCTACTCCAACGGGGACGACGTTTGAGCGTTCCAACTTAGGTCACTATGTCGCCGGCAGTTTTCCTATTTGTCCTTCGTATTGTAGGCGCGATCCTGCTCCTACTTTTCCTCGCTATTATCGCCTGGCTCATTTATCAGGATATGCGTGCGACCCGTGCAGCGATCGCGGATCGGCAGCGACAACATGGTAGCATTCGGGCAGCGAGATTAGACGAAGATTTGGCCGCAGAGCAGATTGTGTTTCCGCTTTCGCCGGTGACGAGTATTGGTCGCGCAACCAGCAATACGGTTGTACTGGAAGATGATTATGTGTCCAACGAACATGCGTTACTGATGCTTCGGGGCCAGCAGTGGTGGCTTGAAGATCTGAATAGCCGAAACGGTACCCTCCTTAATGGAGCGCGGCTCACAGAGGCAACGGTAATCAGTCCTGGAGACGTGATCGTTATCGGAAATATGCAACTGAAAGTGGATCCCTCGACTTAGCGCGAGCAGTTGTGCTCTGACTGATACATACAGGTACTGGTGAAACACTATTTACGCGGCAACGACCCTGTTCTGTATTCTCCCAATTCCCTCAATCTCACATGTAACGACATCTCCGTCTCGTAGGTACTCAGGCGGAATACGCGCAAAACCGACGCCCTCCGGTGTGCCGGTAGCGATCACGTCGCCGGCCTCGAGCGTCATTCCGCGGGATAAAACGCTGATCGTCTCGGCGACCGAGAAGATCTGGTCAGCGGTCGACCCATTCTGCTTCATCACATCATTGACGTATGTTCGAAGCTTGAGGTTTTGTGGATCGGGTATTTCGTCCGCCGTCACAATCCAGGGCCCCATAGGGCACGCCCCATCCAAAGATTTCCCCAGAAAAAACTGGCTGTGCCGGCGCTGTAAATCGCGTGCTGAAACGTCGTTAATCACGGTATACCCAAATACGTGTTCCAGCGCCCTTTCTGGACTAACCCCTTTGCCCGTGATGCCGACGATGACACCCAGTTCGACTTCCCAATCGAGCTTCTCCGTGAGTTTAGGATCAAAAATAATATCGGCATAAGGGTCGTTGACGGAGGTCGGCGCCTTGGTGAAGATTATTGGGTACTCCGGAAGCTCCACTTCGGCGCCCGTCGCCCGCGCACTTTCGTCGGCATGGGCCAAATAGTTCAACCCCAGGCAGATGATGTTCTTAGTTGGGCGTGGGATTGGCGCTAAAAGTGTGACGTCCTCAAGATGTGGGGAGCCCGCCGGCGCCACAGCTGCTGCCTGTCGCAGGCGTTGGCATTGCGCTGGGCCCTGCCGAATCAGTTCCAAAAGAGTCTCTGGGAATGGTCCGAACGCGGTCAAAGCCGCCACCCGGTCGCCCAACACAATGCCTGCCTTAGGCTCATTTGTCGAATTACTCTGGAATGTTACGAGACGCATTGAGAATCCTCCTTTTTTGTGTGACAAGGCAGGGGAATTGTATCTGCAATGCTTCATCAGCCAACGGGCGAATATGACGCTATTTAGCGTGGTGAATTATCTCCGGCTATAATCTGGGTTTATGGC
>JAICPS010000285.1 GCA_025929715.1 Anaerolineae bacterium
TCCGTCTAAGCCTCTATAGGCGGATGGCTGTTGCTGAGAGCGAAGTCGGCTGATAACCAGCAGCTTGCGTATTTAGTTAATCGGTGCGCGTCTTGACGCAATGCGACAACGGAACTGCTGCTGCTCTCGGGCGAACTGCGACGTGTGCTACCATAGCCAAAAATGTCTTCATCTTCGCTGCGTGAATATACGGTATCCTTTTAAGAACATTCTTGCGTCTGCTGTCCTGGTTGGAATTCTCGGTGTGTTATTTCTCGGGATCGGCGTTGTCATCTATGGCCGGAGCGGAGGAAAAAAACTGGCGGAAAGGCTTGGAGTCCCTCGTCCTGCTATCATCGCGCACCGCGGCGCCTCCTATCTCGCCCCCGAGGAAACCGCTCCCGCTTACATGTTAGCGAGTGAGATGGGTGTCGACTATCTCGAACTGGACCTTCAGCGAACCAAAGACGGTGTCTTGATTGCGGTCCACGACGATGATCTCCGTCGGACCACGAACATTGCCGAAGTGTTTCCTAACCGCGAGATGGACACAGTCGACAAGTTCACCTTTGGCGAGCTTCAAAGTCTCGATGCAGGATCGTGGTTCAACATACGATTCCAAGATCGTGCGAGAGCGTCTTTCAAAAATGTCAGGATTCTCCGCCTTGAAGATGTGTTGGAAATAGCGGAGGGTGGTTTCCATAAGCCGGGCCTGTATATTGAGACAAAATCAGCGCGACGCTTTCCAGGGATAGAAAAGCAGCTTGTCGAGATCCTCACTGCTCGTGGGTGGATAACGCCGCATGCGCGTGTTTCCGAATCTCCACCAACAGAACGGGCCCGGGCACGGGTCATTTTCCAGTCGTTTGAACCGAACAGTTTAGCTCTGCTCAAAGAGTTAGCACCACAAGTTCCAGCGGTGCTCTTAATTGATGAAACGATGATGAAAAAAGACGGATGGTACGCGCTCTTGACGAGGGCAGAGCAGCTCGGAGTCGGAATCGGGACGTGGGGATACCAGTGGTCGCAAGATCCCGGCTGGTCTATTAAGGATGCGCCCAACCGCTACGTGACAACTTGGCCGTGGTACACTGGCCAGGCTCATAGAACTGGACTTCTCGTGCATCCCTGGGCCATTGATGAACGTTGGGAGATGTGGATGGTGTCCTTCTTTGGGGCCGATGGGATCTTTACCAATCGCCCAGAATTGGCCCTCCTCTTTTACGGCAGGGCGGATCACATAGATCTCAAACCTATGTGGGAGCGAATTGGATATTGATCCCACGGCTGGACGGCTCTGAGATTGTCGGGAACGACGCGGACCCTTGTCGTAGCAATGGGACAACCCGCCGCTGGTTAGCCCTGTAATTGAACTGAATTCTCCTTCCACTCCACACCGTCCAGCATCAAACCGAAGCGTCGTTCAGTTCAGTATTGAGAGGTTCGGCGGGCTATTGCAGGTATATTGGACAGACCGCTGAAAGTGATTGACAACTCTTTAATCATCAAGGTAAATCTTCCGGAGCTGTAATTCTTCTGCCCGGTATGTGCTGTTGCTCACTAAACTAAGTCGAAATTAATTTGTGTACGAACTAATCCGCCGTTTGACCCTAAAGCAACTCACGCAGGAACAGCTCCCGTCGCGGTAATCGCCTTGGGCATCGCTGAGCTGTTTTACTAGAGGCCGGAGCATTCCTGCTGACGTGGCTGGCGCTGTGGCGCCTTGCATGCTGCACTAAGATCCGTCTTTAGGCGCGTGGATGATAACGCATATGAAAACTAAAAAGAAGGCAACCAAGACCAAAACCGCCGCAAAAAAAATGGCAACTAGAAAGGCCCGCGGCGCGAAAACTGCCAAAGCCAAGGCTCCGAAGAAAAATCCTGAAAAGCTAATTGGCCGCTTCGCGCAGGATTTCGCGGCGATGCGCGGTGACATGCTGCAGCGTGCCGGCATCGCACGGGAAGTCGGGCCGGCAATGGCGGAAGCGACCGCTGAGGCTAACCCGGCGCTGCTACGGTTGAAGGCTTTGACGGAACGCGACCAGCCCGTTCCAGCAGCGCGTGCCGGAGCCCCGGTCAATCCTGCACTCGCCAACTGGACGCCGATGGGCCCACTAGCGGTCCCCAACGGGCAGACCTACGGTGGTGCGCGCGTGCTCATAAGCGGCCGCGTCACCGCCATCGCTCCGCACCCGAGCGACGGCAAGATCATCTTCATTGGAACCAGCCGCGGCGGCGTGTGGCGTACCTTAGATGGTGCCGATACGTGGACTGCGCTCACCGACGATCAGCCATCGCTTGCGATCGGCGCGCTCGCTGTAAGTACGAGCAACCCTGACGTGCTGTATGCCGGCAGCGGCGAAGGCAATGTGCAGCTCTACAGCACTGCTTACCCGCTCAGCTCGGCGCCTGGCGTATATTTGGGCATTGGCGTTTTGCGCAGCACCGATGGCGGCAACACCTGGACCCATCATGCCGCGCCCCTACTGGTCAACCATAGCTTCTACCGCATTGCGGTCGACCGGAACAGCGCCGATCGCGCGTTCGCCGCGACCAGTCTCGGCCTCTGCCGGACCACCAACGGCACAACTTGGAGCGCGCTCTCCGGCGGCGGGTTGCCGACAATCAACACCACCGTGATCGCTTGCACGGACGTCATCGTCGATCGCAGCGACAGCACGGGGAACACAGTGTATGCGGCGTTCTGGCGCAGCGGCATTTACAAGAGCATCAACGCCTTATCGGCCAATCCCACCTTCACTCAAGTAACCACAGGGCTGCCCGCTGGCGGCACAACCAGCCGCATCAGCCTGGCGCAATCGGCCAGCAGCCCCGAGCGCAAGTACGCGCTTTTCGCAAGCAACAGTGACACCTTCCTTGGCCTGTATCGCACCACGACTGCCGCGGGGACCGATTGGGAGCTCTGCACCAACAGCAACACCGTCGAGCTGTATGGCGCCTTCACCAGCGACGTGAATGTCGACCCCACCACGCCCGACGTGGTGTATGTCTCAGGCGTGGAGCTGTACAAATGCCAGCGCAACACGGCGACCAGCGCCTGGAGCGTCAGCAACATCGGCAGCAACATCCATCCTGACAGCCATTGCTTGGCCTTTCATCCGACGCTGAATCAGACCATCTATAGCGGCAACGACGGAGGTTTCTATTTAAGCCAAAACGGTGGGGCAACCTGGGATGACGCGCCAAACGAAGGTCTGTGCCTGTTGCAATACGAGGCAATCGACAATCATGGCAGCGCGGACGCAATCGTACAAGGCGGCACGCAGGACAACGGCACGCAGCAATATCGCAACAGCCCGGTGCACTACCACAGCGCCGACGGCGACGGCGGCTACTGCACGATCAGCAGGATCAACGGTAACAATATGACTCACGCCTACTACGGCAGCACGCCGCAGCGCAGCACCACTGGCGGCGAGTTTGGTTCTTACAACAGCGTGTCGGCAGGGCTCAACGGCAATGGTTTATTCTATCCGCCGGCGACGATCAGCCCAACGTCTGAGCGCATGGCCTTGGGCACCACCGTGATCAATATCGACGATGCCATGGGCAGCGGTGGTTGGCCTGGCAGCGGCATTGCTCTGCCGGGC
Organism: Anaerolineae bacterium; assembly: GCA_025929715.1. Classification (GTDB taxonomy): domain Bacteria; phylum Chloroflexota; class Anaerolineae; order Promineifilales; family Promineifilaceae; genus JAAYYY01. The sequence goes on from JAICPS010000285.1 coordinate 3,591, forward strand.
GTCAATGGCCGCGTATCAGCGGTGTCCTTCAGCAGCGACAGTATCATCTACTGCGCCACCACTACCGGCCAGGTCTATCGACTCGATCGCACCGGCGTCAGCTGGAGCGCACGCGCGCTGCATGCGGCGCCATTGCCCACCGCCCAGTGGATCTGGGACGTTGCCAGCTTGCCGGGTGATGCCAACACCATCGTCGTAGCATTCAGCGGCTTCGGTCTGGCTCAACATGTGTGGCGTGGCACTGTGCCGGCCAGCGGCGCGGCGACCTGGGCAGCGGCAAGCGACGGCCTGCCTGACGTACCGATGTACGCGCTCGCCTTTGGCAGCGCGACGCAGTGGTTCGTGGGCACCGACATCGGTGTGTTCTGCAGCACGGACGGCGGTGCCAACTGGATCAATTTTTCTCAGGGCCTGCCCAATACCGCCATCTACGATTTGCGCCTGCGTGACGGCAGTAGTCTGCTACGCGCCGCAACCCATGGGCGGGGGCTCTGGGAACTGCGCACTGACTTGGCGACTCACCCGACGGTGGATTTGTTCGTCCGCGACCACATCATGGATACCGGCCGCCCGCCCAGCAACACGCCAGTCGCCGCAGCGTGGGAAGACTCTACGCGATATATCGCATTGAACGATACCTGCTATTGGTGGCATTGCGCGGACATCAAGACCGACGCGCCACCCAATTGGCAATTGCAGCCAAGCGAGGTTAACTACCTTAATTTTGAGACCAAGCTCATGCATGAGAATCCCGAGAAGGGCAACCAAAACCGGGTCTATGTGCAGGTGCACAACCGCGGCCCCCTCCCAGCCCTCAACGTCACAGTCAAAGTCATGACGGCGGGCGCTTCGGCGGGTCTGCCGGATTTGCCGGGGGACTTCTGGAGTGCCTGGCCCAATAGCGCGGGCGACGCCAACTGGACGCCGGTGGGTACGCCCAAGAACATTGCCACGCTGGAGCCTCTGCGCCCCGCCGTGCTGCAATGGGACTGGACGCCGCCCGCTAGCGCCGATGCTCATAGCTGCATGCTGGTGGTAATCGACAGCCTAAGCGATCCGATTCCGGCCAGCACGAAGACCATCTTCAATATCGGGGAACTGGTTACCACCGAAAAGCACATTGGGTTAAAGAACTTGCACGTGGTCAACTTGCTGCCCGATACCATTATGCCGTTGTCGTTTTACCTGTACGGCTCACGCGCGCTACAAAGCTCATACCTGCTGCGCATCCCGCCGCTGCCGCATCCAGAAATTCGAATGGGCATGCTGCTCTCGAAAAATTTGAGTAGGCGCATGCCCACAGAAAATCTGCCTCGGGGTATGAAGGCATCAAGGCTGGCATCCAGGGACTTGGAAAGAATAAAGCGATACTGGCTGAACCGAGAAGTGCGCAGCGATGCCTCCTGGACACAGTTTCTTAAGACCTACGATACCAGCCGCAGCTTCAGCATCGATCCCCGCAGCAACGGTGTCGAGCTACCGTTATCGATCAGGGGCGACGGTCGCGAGAATATCATGCTGCTGTTCCATACAGGTGATCGGATAAGGGCAGTGTCCGACCCGCTTACAACGTTGACGCTGATGCAAACCACGACGCGAGGCAGCATTGTGGGTGGCAGCACCTTCGTGTTCAAGGCGGCTAGGTTACGCTAACTGGTGGAGAACCGGCGGCCGCCGCAACATTCAGTCCGGTCTAGCTGCTATGCTCGTCTCGCTATGCTTTCCCGCCCAGGCGCAGCAGCCGACGAAGTTTGATTTCGTTATTAATCTCAAATCAGCCAAGCAGATTGAGCTGACGATTCCATCGAATGTGCTGGCACGGGCGGACAGGGTGATCAAGTGAGCAAGAAAACGAAGGCGGTGATGTTAGGATTGAATTGAATTCTCCTTAATCCAATCTTCCCGACAATCAAGCTGAAGCGTCTTGCAGTTCAATCCTAGCAACCTGCTCCCCTAAATAATTCTAGTAAGCAGAGGCTGACCAGACGGAAACGAATACGTTTACCGGCATGTTTGCAACCTCAGCACCTTCTGCCCCGCTCGGTCGCCCCAATGCAATGCGGCAAGTGCACCAGGCTGCTTGCAAGGGCGTGAACTTCTTGGACTATGTTATGGGCGTTCGAGGAGGGACGGCTCGGCTCGCCGTCCCTCAACTCTGCGTTAAGCCTCTAATTGAATTGATTTCTCTATCAATCGAATCGGGCAATCGAACTGACGCGTCGTTCAGTTCTAATCCTATGGCGTCTGTGGTACGCCGCGGGCTGATATTTAGACATACTGCCGTCGGGCGGCGTTTGTCCGAAAGCGATTGACAAGAAGCGGTTTAGTAACCGATGTTGAAGCTGAGTTTGCTCTTATTGTTTGCGGGTTACCGTATAACCTGCCGGAATAGTCGGCAGTATACTTAGTGGTTAGGCTGCATGGTCCCAGCGGGTTACATGGCAAAAAAGGTTAAAAGCCAACCTGACTGGTTAAAGTCGGATGGCCTTCGGGACCTCTATTCTCTCAGCGGCTGCATCTCCGAATACTTCTGCGATTACATCCCACATTGGAAGCACAACGGCTTCTGGTTGTTCGACAGCCCGGCGGAAATCACGGCGGTGGCCGCGGCCGAATCCTTGAACATGTCGGAGCAA
>JAICPS010000132.1 GCA_025929715.1 Anaerolineae bacterium
ACCGGCGTCGAGTACGCCGGCGCGCTCTCCGAGCTGATCTACGGCCCCATGCGCAGAGATTTCCGCGACATGGGCATCGAGCAGGTGCAGATTGTGCTCGTAGAGATGAAGGACAGGCTCCTGCCGGCCATGCCCGCCAGGCTCGGTCGCTACGCGCTCCAACGGCTGCAGGACCGCCGTGTGCAAGTGCGGCTGGAAACCGCCGTCGCCACTGTGAGCGAGCAGGATGTCACCTTTGAGGACGGTAGCTGCCTGGCCACAGAAACCGTCGTCTGGACGGCCGGCGTGCGCGGCGAGCCGCTGGCCGAGGCCTGGGGCCTGCCCACCGGCAAGGGCGGGCGCGTGCCGGTGCTTCCCACCTTGCAGGCGCCCGACCATGAAAACGTCTTCGTCGTCGGCGACATGGCCGCGTTTGAAGGCGAAGACGGCAATCCGCTGCCCTTGCTCGCGCCCGTCGCCATGCAGCAGGGCGAGCACGCCGCGCGCAATATCCTGCGCCATATTGAAGGGCAGGCGCTGGAGCCATTCCGCTATCGCGACCGCGGCACGCTGGCCACCATTGGACGCACCGCCGCCGTGGCCCACATCTTCGGCCGCACCTTCACCGGTTTCCTGGCCTGGCTCATCTGGCTGGGCGTCCATTTGGTACAGCTCATCGGCTTTCGCAACCGGCTGTTCGTGCTCATCAACTGGGCCTGGAGCTATCTCTTCTTCGAACGGATGGTGCGCCTCATCTTGCCCAGGCAACAGGCGCCGGATGCAGACGATAAAGGAAATACCCCTCATGCGTAAGCAAGACATGCATAAGCAAGACATGAATAAGCGAAAAATGTTGCCCAAAAAGCGTATCGCCCTGGTCGCTCATGACAACCAGAAAGACGAGCTGCTCAACTGGGCGCAGCACAATCAGTCGCTGCTCTCACGACACGAGCTATACGCCACCGGCACCACCGGGCGCGTGCTGCACGAGCAGCTCGGCCTGGAGATAAACCGCCTGCAGAGCGGCCCGCTGGGCGGCGACCAGCAGCTTGGCGCCAAAATCTCCATGGGCGAAATCGACTTCCTCATCTTCTTCTGGGATCCCCTCTCGCCCCACCCGCACGACCCCGACGTCACCGCCCTCCTGCGCATGGCCGTCATCTGGAACATCCCCCTCGCCTGCAACCGCTCCTCCGCCGACTACATCGTGACCTCGCCCCTCATGGAAGGCGAATACGAGCGCGCCATCCCCGACTTCCAAAGCTACGTCGAACGCCTGCCCGCCCGCGACACCGGCCCGCCGCGTGAAGAGTAGGAATGTGGAGTGTTATGATATAATCCCCCAACGCAACCAAAGGAGAATCTCATGCACATCGAAATAAAAACCCTCGACAAATCAGAGCGAACGGCGCCGCCCAGCGATGGGTTCGGGTTCTGCGAAACGTTCACCGATCATATGTTTGAGCAGCACTATTCTCAGGGCAATGGTTGGCACAGCGCCACGATCCAGCCCTATCATAATATCTCGTTGGACCCGGCGACGGCGGTCTTGCATTATGCGCAGACCATCTTTGAAGGCACGAAAGCCTACAAGCGGCCGGACGGCAAGATCAATCTATTCCGTCCCTGGGAAAACATGCGCCGTTTTAACGAATCCGCGCAGCGCATGGCCATGCCTGTGGTGGACGAAGAGGACCACCTGCAGGCCATCGTGCAGTTGATCGAGATTGACCGTAACTGGGTGCCCGAGCCGCCCGACTCGCTCTATATCCGCCCGGTGATGATCGCCACCGAAGTCGCTCTCGGCGTGCGCGCCAGCAAGAATTACCTGCATTACGTCATCCTCGGGCCGGCCGGCACTTACTTTAAAGAAGGCTTCAACCCCATCCCGGTCTACATTTGCGAAGATTACCGGCGCGCAGTGCAGGGCGGCACCGGCGCGGCAAAGACCGGCGGCAACTACGCGGCCAGCCTCCTCGTGGGCCAGGAAGCGGCCAGCAGGGGCTATTCGCAGGTGCTGTGGCTCGACGCGGTCGAAGGGCGCTTCGTGGAAGAGGTGGGCGCCATGAACATCTGCTTCGTCTACGAGGGCCGGCGCATCGTCACGCCCCAGCTAAGCGGCAGCATCCTGCCCGGCATCACCCGCAAGTCCGTCATTCACCTCGGCCGCGACCTGGGCTACGAAGTGAGCGAGGAGCGCGTAGACGTGCACGAGATGCTCGCCGGCGTGAAATCCGGCAAAATCACCGAGGTCTTCGGCTGCGGCACCGCCGCCGTCATCGCCCCTGTCGGCAAATTCGGCTACGGCGACGAAGAGATCGTCATCAACAACTACGAGGTAGGCCCCGTCTCCCAACGCCTCTACGAAGAGCTAACAGCCATCCAATTCGGCCGCACCGAAGACAGATTCGGCTGGACGTACCAGATAGACGGGGGATAGACGCCCCGTTGGTAGTGACAACTTCAGTCGTTGCCGAGAAGGAACCGCAACACCGCCTCATTAAACCCCGCCGGCTCTTCCAAACTGATCATATGCGCCGTAGGCAGCGTTAGCAGCCGCCCGTTTGGCAGCTCCTCAGCCACCCGCTCGGCGAGCCGATTCACCTCTTCCAGGTCCAAAGCGCCGGTGATGATCAGCACCGGCATCGTCAGCTCGTCAAGGCGCTCCGGCGCCGCCGGCGGCGCCGGCTTCAACTTCAAACCCTCCGGCTCCTCTATCTGAAAGGCGTTTCGCTGCATCACGCCCACCAGCTCGCGAACCTTCCGATCCACTTCGTGCGGCTCGCGCTGGACGCCGTCCACCCACAGCCGCAGGTTCAACTCCACGGCGCCGTCCAGATCCCCCTGCTCCAACAGCGCCTCTTCCTCATCGTTAAAGCGCTCCACCCTCTCCGAGACCACGGCGCCGCGGAAGCCGGGAGCGCCGAGCACCAGCGCCGAGGCGCGTTGGGGATAGGCCAGCGCAAAGTCGACGGCGGTAAACGCGCCGAACGAAATGCCCACGATGTGCGCCTGCCCGTGCCCGAAATGATCTAACACCGCCGCAACGTCCTCATGATAACTAAACTCGCCGGCCGATAGGCGCGTGCGTCCAAACCCGCGCTGATCATAGCGAATCGTGCGAAAATGCGGCGAAAACGCCTCCACCTGCGCATCCCACATGCGGCTGTCCGCAATGCCGGCATGAATGAGTAGCAGAGGATGCCCGCTGCCCGCGACCTCATAGTAGATCTCGGCGCCGGGGACTGAGATGAATCCTGATTCGGGCATGGTAATTTCCTATTGTCTCGAACTGTGATCTGATTGATTGTTTGATGAACTATGATTGTTGTAAATGACCCGCCAATCATAGCCCTTCATTTCATCATTTCAATCAAAGTTCAAAGCCCGCGACCCGATCTGATAGTTTCTGGTGGCATAGTCGGGTACACTTGGGGCCGGACAAAAAGAGGTGCCCGGCACTTCGGATGCGCCGGCCACCTGAACACAAGGAGATACGCTATATGCGGCAGGTTGCAATCTTGGGCGTGGGGCAGGTTCCCGTGCGCGAGCACTGGGACTTGGCCATCCGGGACATGGCTGTAGACGCCGCGCGGGCTGCCATGGACGACGCGGGCGTGGACCGCGTCGATGCCATATACGTCGGCAACATGACCAGCGGCGCCATTAACCAGCAGCGGCAGCTCGGCACATTAGTGGCCGACTTTCTAGGCCAATGGGGCGTGGAAGCGGTGCGCATGGAAGCCGCCTGCGGCTCGGCCGGCTCGGCCATGCGCCAGGGCATCATGGCCGTCGCCAGCGGCGAATGCGATGCTGTCCTGGCGGTGGGCGTGGAAAAAATGACCGAAACCCCCGGCGCCGATACGACCACCGCCCTCGTAGGCGCCGCCGACGCCGAGTTCGAAGGAATCCAGGGCGTCAGCTTTGTGGGACTCAACGCGCTGATCATGCGCCGCTATATGCACGAGTACGGCTACGCGCACGACGATTTTGCGCCCTTCGCCGTCAACGCCCACGCCAACGGCGCGAAGAACCCCAACGCCATGTTTCGCAAGGCCATCAGCGCGGCTGCCTACTCAAAAGGGCGCGTCGTAGCCGATCCGGTGACCCTCTACGACGCCTCGCCGGTCGGCGACGGCGCGGCGGCCCTGCTGCTGGTTCCCGCCGAACGGGCGCCAAAGGCCGTGCGTGTGCTCGGCTCCGCCGTCTCGACAGACACCTTGGCAATTCACGACCGCCGCGACCCGCTCTGGCTCGAAGCCGCCGAAAAGTCGGCCGCGCGCGCCTTCGACCAGGCCGGCGTAGGCCCGGACGACATAGACCTGTTCGAAGCGCACGACGCCTTCAGCATCATGGCCGCGCTTTCTCTGGAAGCATGCGGCTTTGCCGAGCGTGGACAGGGCGTGCGCCTGGCGCAGGAAGGCGACATTTTGCCGCATGGCCGTATCCCCATCAGCACCATGGGCGGGCTCAAGGCGCGTGGGCACCCGGTCGGCGCCACTGGCCTTTACCAGTTGGCCGAAGCCACCCTCCAGCTCCGCGGCGAAGCCGGCCCCGCCCAAATCGACGGCGCCCGTATCGCCCTCACACAAAACATCGGCGGCAGTGGCGCAACCATCGCCACGCATGTGTTGGCTGCATGAACCTCATCGAACAAATAACCGGCATCCTTCTGGAACACGGCACCGACGAGCACATCATCCTGGATCGCCTGACCGGGGCGCTGGTTGAAGCGTTAGACTATGCCGGGGCGCTCATCGTCACGCGCGAAGATGGCGATAAACTGTTGCTGCGCGCATTTGCCCTGGGCGGGACGCTCGGCTTACACTCCGGCGGCGCCCAGGTAGACCCTTCGCTACATGATTTGCTGCAGGGCTATCTTAGCCAGAAGCATCCGCCGCAAGATGGTAAGCCGTTGGCGCGGCTGGACCACGCGGCCGACCACGCGGTATGGAAACCGCGTCTACATGATGTGGTGGAATCAGACAGCCTCTTCGAGCTGCTCTATCCACTGTTGGACGAACAGGACGCGGCGCGGCGGCAGACGGCGGCGGGCGTGCAGCGGGTGATCGCCGTGCCTTTTGGCCTTCCCGAAGAACTTTGCGGCAGCCTGCTCGTGCTCTCCACCCGCGAGGCGTTCTCCGCGCGCGAGCTACGCTTGCTGCAGCTTGCGGCCCAACAGACGGCGCTGGGCATTCGCAATGCGCGCCTCTTCTGGCGTGTGGAAGAGCAGCGCCGCGTGGCGCAAACGTTCGCACACATGGCCTTCAGCGCCTCCGCCTACCTGCACAGCCTGCGCAACCAGATCGGCGGCCTGCGCACCTATCTCGGCCTGGTGCAGATGCTCCCGCGCATGCGGCCAAAACAGCGCGCAGAGGTTATCGCCACTAGCGCCCGAGCGCACGAAAGCCTGGATCAGGTCGCCGAGATTCTGGACCACCTGCACGAGCCCTGGCGGCGGCAGCCGGACGCGCCCACCCGCGTGAACGAATGTCTGACTGCTGCTCTGCTGAAGGTCTTTCCCGCCCTGGCCTTCAGGCGCGAGCCACACGAGTACATCACGTCCCGTGGCCTGCGCATCGAGTGGCTGCTGGCGCCCGACCTGCCCCCCGTCCAAACTTCCCCCGAAATGCTCACCGAAGCGTTCCGCATTGTCATTCGCAACGCGGTCGATTCGTTGCACGAAAAGCATGGCGACGAACGCCTGGCAGGCGGCGCGCTGCGCGTGGGTAGCCAGTCAAGCGGGCCGCAGCAGGTCACCGTAACGATTCGTGACAATGGCGTCGGTATCGCACCGGACGACCTGCGCCACATCTTCGAGCTGGGCTGGTCGACGAAAAAAGGCGAGGGAATGGGTTTTGGTCTGTTCTGGGCCCGTAATTTCGTGGAAGGATTGGGCGGGAAGATAGAGGTGGAAAGTAAGCTACAAGAGGGCGCGGAATTTCGATTCTCGCTTCCCGCGCTATAATAATTAACAGAGGTGACTTCTCACGATGTCTGTTTCGCGCAAAGAGCGACGGCGCCAGGAGTTGCTCCGGCAGCGGCGGCGCCGTCGACTGTTAATCGGTATTCCCGCGGTAATTATCGTCCTTCTCCTTGGTTTTTTGATCTACCAACGCTTCTTGCGGCCCATCGAAGGCGTGCAGGAGTTTGGCCCGCAGCAAAGTGGCCACGACCAGAATGTGGTCATTGAGGCCACGGGCCTGCCCCCTGTCGGCGGCGTGCACCATCCGACCCCACTCAATTGCGGCGTTTATCGCGAACCCGTGGAGCTGCGGCACGCCGTCCATTCGCTAGAGCACGGCGCAATCTGGCTCTCTTACCATCCCGATCTACCGGCCGAACAGGTGGCCGCGCTAGAAGATTACGCCGACAACTACACGCTGGTCGCCCCCTTCCCCGAGCTGGAAAGCCCCATTGTCGCCACAGCCTGGGGCCTGCAGTTGCAAGTCGAGGACGTGTCCGATCCCGACCTGCAACGCTTTATCTTGCGTTACAAGGGGCAAGGCCCAGAAGCGGGCGCGGCATGCGCCGGCACCGGCACACCGCTTTCCTGAAGCCGGACCACGGGCATCCTTCCCGCAAGGGCAAGCATCCTGCCCGCAAGGGCGAGCAAGAGGCTCGCGCTCCGATCGGCGACGGTACGTCCATTCACTTGCCGGTTCGCAGCTGCCTGCTCACAAATCTCTTTCCGGCCAGCACCGCTTCGATCGCCTCCTGAAGTTCCCGAGGGTCGCCCTTCAAAACGTAGCCCCACGCGCCGGCGGCTATGGCCTGCTCCACGTAGTTACTCTCTTTGTGGCCCGAGAGTACCAGGCAGCAAAGCATAGGGTGGCGCTCCCGTAATATTTCCAGCAGTTCATTCCCGCTCATTTGCGGCAACGACACGTCGATGAGCGCCAGGTCCGCCTCGACGTCGTCCAGCTCATCCAGCGCCTCCTCGGCGGTCGCCGCCGCGCCGCACACCGTGGCGCCTGGCATCTTGTCGATGACCTCGTGCAGCATGTTGCGCATCAGCGGATGATCTTCCACGATGTATATCTTTGTCGTCATAGGAGTGGTTCATGCTTAGAAACGGGAACACGTTTGGTAGCGGCGCCGGTTGCCTCCAGAGGCTCGTCCAGGCGCATGGGAACACGAACCGTCACACGGGCGCCCTCGCCTGGCGCCGACTCAATCGCCATGCGGCCGCCAAACAGGCCAAGCCGCTCGCGCACGCTGAACAGGCCGAATCCACCCGCCTCCGCGGCGCGCGCCGCCTGGCTCACGTCGAAGCCGCGGCCATCGTCTGCGACGCTGATGACCAGGCGCGCATCGGCCTCGCGCAGCGTAATTGTCGCATGTTTTGCCCCCGCGTGCTTGACGACGTTGAACAGCAGCTCGCGGACAATCTGGAACAGGAACACGCGCATGTCCTCGTCTTGAATTCTGTACGGACGGTCGGCTACAAGCGCCACGTCAAGATCGTGCATCTCCTTCATCTGCGAGACGAGCCAGCCTAGCATGTGCGCCAACCCTTCGCTCTTGAGAATAGGCGGGCTGAGGTCCACCGTGAGCCGCCGCGTGGTCTCGATGCCCTCGATAAGCCACTGCTCCGCCTCTGCCACACCCGCCAGCCCCATTGCCATGTCGCCGGCCTCTGCATCCCGCCGGGCGGAGTCCAGCTTCAACTGGATGGCGTACAGCTGCTGCTGCAGGTCGTCGTGCAGGACCTGCGAAATGCGGCGGCGCTCTTCCTGCTCGGCCATCGTCAGTACGGAGGCCACGCGTCGCAGCTGCTCTTCGCTCTGTGCCAGCGCGGCCGTTCGCTCGACGACGCGCTCTTCGAGCGTCTCGTTCAGCCGCAGCAGCTCTTCCTCCGCTCGCTTGCGGGCGGTGATGTCCTGGGCGACCACGTTCAACCCGATCACCTTGCCGCTCGTGTCGCGCAGCGGGAACCACGACTCAATCCAGGTGCGCCGGACGCCGGGATCCGCGATGGTTTCACCGGAAATCTCGACGTTAAGCACGGGCTTCCCTGTCTTGATCACTTTCCGGAACGCTCGTTCGATATTCGCAGCGAGATCCGGCACGACCTCATACACCGTCTTGCCTTTATGCTCCGCCTCCGGAATTCCGTTCATCGCCGCCATCGTCTGATTGACACGAACGTAGCGCAGGTTGGTGTCGAGTTGCAGCATGCCAATAGGCGATTGGTCATACGTCGCCTGAAGTTCGTCCAGAACTTGCTGCAATCGTTCATTGCTCTCGCGCAGCGATTCCAGAATGCACCGCCGTTCTGCGGCTTCTTCTTCCAATTGCTGCTGGCGATCGCGCGCGAGCTGGGCGTTCGCCTCCGCCTGCCTCCGCGCCTGCTGCATGGTGTGACCGAACGCGGCGCAGGCCGCGCCAAAAATCAGGTACACGAACAGACCGGCGATGTTGAATGGCGTCGCCACGGCCCAGGAAAACTCCGGCGGCAGGATAAAGAAAATCGCAGCAACCGCGCCCAGCGCCAGCGACACGAGCGCCGGCCCGAGCCCGGCGTACCAGCCGACGACGAGCAGGGTGGCGAACAGCGTCGTGTATATCACCCGGCCGTCGCCTAGCACCGGATTCAGAACCATGCGCAAGGCAACCGCCAGCGCCGTCGCCACGATCGCGACGGTGTAGCGAGATGCAGGGAATCGCCTCAAAGTGTCACCCCACACGCTGCGCCGGTCGGTTGGTCCCATTCCTTATTCCTTAAGGATAGAGCGGTGGCAATCTTTTATTGGTTGTAATCATTCTAACAAGAAGCAATGACCAGATCAAAACAGGGTCAGTTGCCGCGCCTGGGGCTCTTCGAGATTGCTCACGCCCACGCCCAGCAGCCGCATGCGCCGTCCCTCCGGCCAATTTTCACGCCAGATGAGCCGCGCCTGCCGCGCTATCTCCGCTTCGTCGTCCAGCGGCGGGGATACCGTCTTCTGGCGTGTAAATGTGGTGAAGTCGGCCCATCGGAATTTCACAGAGACCGTGTGCGCCACCAATCCGCGGCGTTGCAGCGCCTGCGCCACCCCTGCCGCCATCTCCTCCAGCCTGTTTTGCAAAAAATCGCCGTCGTCGATGTCCCGGGCGAACGTTTCTTCCTGGCTGATCGATTTGGGTAGCTCGCGTTCGGCGCTGACCGCGCGCCCGTCGATGCCCCTGGCGCGCTCTTGCAGGCTGCGTGCCTGCCGGCCGAATTCCAGCTGCAACCCCTCCAGATCCGCCTGCACCAGCTCCCTACAGGTCTGGATGCCCAGCGCCGCCAGCCGTTCCGCGGTTCGTGGCCCAATGCCCCAGATGACCCGCACAGATAGCGGGGCCAGAAACTGCTCTTCCTGGCCGGGACGGACGATGGTGCAGCCCTCGGGCTTATCGTGATCGGAAGCGACCTTTGCCACCAGCTTGCTCGTCGCCAGCCCCACCGACGCCGGCAGCCCCGTCTCCTCTTTGACCCGCCGGCGCACGGCGATGGTCACCGCTTCCGGCTCCTGCTGCGCGCTGAGGTCCACGTACGCTTCGTCGACGCTCATCTGCTCCACGGGCCCAACCAGGCTTAGCAGCCCCATCACCTGCCGCGAGCACTCTTTGATGCGCGGCCAGTTATGACCGACGAACTTGAGCTGGGGACAAAGGCGCAGGGCGCTGGCGGCGGGCATCGCCGAACGCACCCCAAAGCGCCGCGCCTCGTAACTGGCCGACGCCACGACGCCCCTCCCCTCTGGCCTACCGCCCACCACAAGCGGAATACCGGCGTCCTCCGGATGGTCCAGCAAATGCACGTTGACATAGAAAGCGTCCATGTCCACGTGCA
>JAICPS010000600.1 GCA_025929715.1 Anaerolineae bacterium
GCACATTTTACGCACCGTTACCAACGAGGAGATACGCTTTGCGCACACCTTGGATGCGGCGCTGGAGCGGCTGGAAACAGTGCTGGAGGAGTTGCGACGGGCCGGAGAACAGCAGATCTTGGGCGAAGTTGCATTTGACCTGCACGCCACTTATGGCCTGCCACTGGAAATCACGCGCGACGTGGCCCAGGAACAGGGCTTCGGGGTTGACGAAGAAGGGTTCAGGGTAGCGCGCGCGCGTCACGCTGCCGCCAGCGGCAGTGGCGCGTTCGACCGCTACCTCACCGCAGCCGGTGTTTACGACCGTCTGCTGGCCGATCTGACGGAAGGCGGAAAGTTGCCGCCGGCCGGCGTTGATTATGATCCTTACTCAGCGCCCACCATGAAATCCCGTGTCGTCGCGATACTTAAGGACGGCAAGCCGGTAACGCGCGCCGAGGCAGGGGATCGCGTTGAAGTCGTCGCGACGGCGACCCCGTTTTACGTGGAGGCCGGCGGCGAAATCAGCGACATAGGCTTGATCCTCATGGAGGAAACAGGCGGCGAGCTGGTCGTCGGCGACGTGCGGCAGCCCGCGCCTGGGCTGATCGTGCACGATGGACAGGTGCAGGACGGCAGCATTGAGATTGGAGTTGAGGCCGAGCTGCTTGTGAATCAGCCCCGCCGCTGGGATATCCGTCGCAATCACACCGCGACGCATATTCTGCACCGCGAGCTACGCCGCCACTTGGGCGACCACGTCGTACAAAAGGGATCGCTGGTAGCCCCGGACCGCTTGCGCTTTGACTTTAGCCACGGCGAAGCGCTGGACGACGAAACGCTGGCAGAAATAGAGCGGGACGTGAATGAGGCCATTCTCAGCAACCAAGCGGTATCAGTTCGGTTCATGGGCCAGCGCGAGGCCATCGAGAACGGCGCCATGGCGCTATTCGGCGAAAAGTACGGCGACGTCGTGCGCACAATTCGAATTGGCGACCCCGAAAATCCCTACAGCTTTGAGCTTTGCGGTGGCTTACACGTCAACGAGACCGGTGAAATCGGCCTCTTCCGTTTCACAAACGAAGAAGCGGTCGGTGCAGGACTGCGTCGCGTGGAAGCGGTGACGGGCCGCTGGGCGCAGCGCCACGTCGCGGAGCGGCTGGCTCTTCTTAAGCGCCTGGCTCGTTCGCTGAACACGCCGGTTGACGACCTGCCGGAACGTGTTGAGACCCTGTTGGCCGAGAACCGGAGTCTACAAAAGGTTGTCGAGCAGTTACAGCGTGACCAGGCGCGAGACCAGTTCGAGTTCCTGCTGCAGCGCGTTCAGCAAGTAGATGGCGTTAAGCTGCTGGCAGAGCAAGTGGACGTAGCCGGCGCTGATGAACTACGGGAGATGGCAGACTGGTTCCGCAATAAAGTTTCCTCTGGCGTCGCCGTCTTCGCCACGGTTCAGGAAGGCAAGCCGCTGCTGGTAGCGACTGTCACCGAAGATGTTATCGGCCGTGGCGTGAAGGCCGGCGACCTCGTTCGCGCCGTCGCCAAAATTGTTGGTGGTGGTGGCGGAGGACGGCCAAATCTGGCGCAAGCAGGCGGAAGGGACGCCAGCAAGTTGAGTGAAGCGTTGGAAGCGGTGCCCGAACTCGTGAAGTCGTCACTAAAATAGGGAGCGACGTAGCCTAAACAGCTTGCTTATGCTCAACGCCGCAGGCTGGCAGCCTAGGTTACGATATTCAGGCGCCGCCGATTGAAGCGCGATCGCGCGACTGTCGCAATGGCAGCAATAGGTGGAAAGTGCTCCCAGGCAGAGCATCAAAGTCGCGGCCGGCGCTTTCTACCCAAATCCGCCCTTCGTGCCCCTCGATTATGCCTCGCGTGATCGCCAGCCCAAGGCCAAGCCCGCCCCCTTGAAACGCCGATTTGCTGGTTGAGTGGTGATCGACCGATTCCAGCACATAAAAGTGCTCGAAGATGCGACGCTGTTCTCCCAGGGGAATGCCAATCCCCGTATCGCTAATGACAATGTCGACCGCATCGCCGATCTGATATGCCGAAACGGTGATCGCTCCGCCGTCGGGCGTATACTTAATCGCGTTCCCGGCGACGTTCTTTAGGGCGATAAAGAGCTGCCTGCCGTCACCGTCGATAATCGGAAGATCTTCAAGATCCAATATCTGAAGTCGAAGCTGCCGTTCGCGGGCAGTCGAAGCCAGCTCGGCCTCAAGCCGTTCAAATAGCTTTCCCAGCCGCACTGGTCCAATGGACAGTTGCAGCGTCCCCGACGTAATGCGCGATACGTTAATCACCTCGCCGATAACCTGACCAATTCTGTCGACGCCGGTGTACAGACCGTCTACCAGCGCCGTCAGATCCGGCGGAAACTCATCCGTCTCACCGTTCCCTGTCCTGTGTGCGCGCTCGTGCAAAAGATGGGTGTAGCCCTCGAGAAGCGTAAGCGGTGTGCGCAACTCGTGCGAAACAAGAGCCATGAAATCATTCTTCATCCGATCCAGCTCACGCAGCCGGCGGTTTGCGTCTTCAAGCTCCTCAATTTTGTCTTCTAGCCGCGTCACGAGCTCCTGTGCGTGATATTCTAAGTGCGTGAGTCGCTCTTCATGATCCAGGCGCTCGCGAAACCCATCCAGAAAAGTGCCAATTTCCTTGGGAAAACTGACAACATTTATCGGCTTCGTCAGGAACCCGTCGCAGCCTGCCGCCAGCGCGCGCTCGCGGTGCCCGGGGCTGGTGTTAGCCGTCAATGCGACGATAGGTACGCTTCCAAAATTGGGAAGGCTGCGCAGACGCGTGGTAATTTCGCGCCCGTTCAGACCAGGCAAATTAATGTCCA
>JAICPS010000209.1 GCA_025929715.1 Anaerolineae bacterium
CAGCCGGAAGATGCTTCGTTGCACTCGGCATGACGGTCGCGTTCGTCTAAATGCGGCAGGACGTGAAGCACAATCCCCTCGACAGTCAGCGGCAAATCTGTCTGCTGCGGCCGGCTGGGCTGCGCCGCCCATAGCGTCTGCGGCTCCGCATGGCGCGCCTGCTGCAGCAGGGCCGTCACTTCTGTCTCCCCGGCGTCCGCGGAAAGGCGCTCGCGCAGCCAGGCGGCCAGCGCCTCGGCGTCGGCCGGCGTCAGCGGATCGTCCAGGCGTATGGTGTAGCGTGTGCGTCCTTTGCGCGGCGCGCCGTCGCGCACCACGTAGGCAGGATCGGCTTCCTTGCCCAGAAAGCGGGAGACGAAACCTTCTTCCTCGGCGATGGCGCGCTTTACCGTACGCCGGTAGACGTCCACGTTGAGGCCCGCGGCCGCCGCCAGCGTGCTGTCATAGGCGGCGAACCAGGGCCGGCGGCGGTTCAGGTAGCTCAGCTGCCGCGCGCCAATCACCAGCCACATCTCTGCCGGCGTCAGGTAAGCCGCCCAGCGGCGCAGAAAGTACTTGCTGACCGTCCAGACCCGCCCAGGCTGCACGATCTCGCTATAAGGCTGGGTGTAGATCCCGCGATACTGTTCCGCTGGATGCTCGGTTACGCGGTGTTCCGTCATAGGCTGCATGCCTGATCCTTTCAGACGGCTGGCGACGATTTGACGGGACTATGAAGCGAAGGTTACACAGAGTTTCACAGAGCTTTGGCACAGAGATCCACAGAGATTCGCTGCTCTGTGTGGCTTTGTGCAGAACTCTGTGCAGAACTCAGTGTATCTCTGTGCAAGTTCTGTTTTTGAGAAGCGGATGGTACGAGAACCGCACGTTGACTGAGTACTCACGCTATGCTATCCTCCTTCCTAATCAGAAGACCGCTGCGGGCGCGCACTAAAAATGCCCCCCTCCCCAGGCGGGGCCCGCGTGACGGTTAGACTGGTTGAATGACAGGCAACTCTGTTGCCGCAAGAAAAGTCAGTTATCGCGGGTGGCTCCGCACACTGACTTTTTTGCTTTTTCTAATCCAATTCCTGAGCCCAGCGCGTCAGATCCGCATCTACTTGCTCCAGATCGAGCAGGCGCACGCCGGCCGGTTTCCAATTCTTGCCCTTCCCATTCCTCGTCAGCTCGGCCGCCAATGCGCGCGCCTCTTTGGTCCAGCCGCCGGCCGCAAAACCCACGTAAAAGACGTTCCACTTGCCGCCTTTGGGCACAATCGACGAGGTCTTCTCGACAAGGGCCTGCACCGCGCTGAGATCCGCCGGGCGCCTATTCCAATCGCTGCTGCCCAGCACCAGGTGATTCTGCGGGCGGCTGATGCCCACCACGTCGAAAAAGTTAGTGCGCTTCCAGGCGCCGCCCACGTCTTCCACCTGTAGCGGCAGCTCGTCGTGGGCGCTGGCGCGCAGCAGCCATTCACGGCACAGCTCCTGCCAGGTATTGGTTTCGATGAATTCGGGCAGATATTGCTCAATCACCTTCATCGCCTGCTGCTGCTCGCCAAGCGCCAGCTGCGCCTGGTATGCCGAGAGGAAGCGATAGTAAAAGCGCAGGTAAGGATCGGTCACGAAATAGCGCCCGCGCCGCGAAGTCGACGCGTTTTCGGTGACCGGCACCTGGCGCTCGACGAAGCCCGTGTCGCGCAGCACGCTGAGATATTTGGAGACGTGCCCGCTGGACAGTCCCGTGCGTTTGGCGATCAGGTGTTGCGTTTGTGCACCGTGGGCGATGGCGCGCATGATGGCCACGTAATTATGTGGGTCGTTGATGAAGTCTTGCAGCAGCAGCCGCGGCTCCTCCTGCATCAGTGTGTTGGAGGTCAGCAGCTGGTCGCGCAGGTTATCCATGACCGGCATCGACAGATCCAGGCGCTCCCAGTAAGCGGGAATGCCGCCGAAGGCCGCGTAAACCTTGACCCGCTCTGCAGCGCTATAGCCGGGGAAAAACTCCGGGGTTACGTCAAAGGACAGCGGCGGCAGTTTGATCTGCGCCGAGGCCCGCCCGTAAAGCGGCGCCTCGTAGGTAAGCAGATTTTGCATCATGCCCATCTGCGAGCCGGAGAGTGCCAAAATCAGGTTGGTCTTGCTCAGGTGATGGTCCCACATCTTCTGCAGCGTGCCAGGAAATGAGGGGTGCACGTCCAGCAGGTAAGTCACCTCGTCGATAAACAAGGCCAGGCGCTTTTCTTTAGCCAGGGCCGCCGCCTGCTGCAAGGCCTGCTCCCAGGTGGCGTAAGAGAATTCCAAGGGCGCCGGCACGTCAGGCTGGTTGAAATTGAAGAGCGCCTGAGAGAAAGAGCGCAGCTGATCCAGGGCCGAGGTCGGCTCGGCCACCCAGTAGATCGCCTGCTGCGAGTGGCGCCCCATCCAATGTGTCAAAAGTCGGGTCTTGCCAACGCGCCGTCTTCCGTATAGAATGAGAAGCGTCGCACTGGGCGTGTTCCACAAATCGTCCAGCAACTTTAATTCTTGATGCCGCCCCTTAAATTCGGTCTTCGCCATTTCCCTCGGTTACCCTACATACTCTCAAGTATCATACTACAAAGTATACTAATCTGTTTCATCTCTCGTGTCAAGAGCAAATTTAGTCCGATTTTTCGCATACTCAGCGATTTTCGGGCGTTAAGGGTCCTGATTTTCGCAGTTCGACCGCCCTTCCCTCCTAAATTTCCGCAAAACTGATGAAAGACTCTTCGCATAGTGAATTTCGTAGCCGGCCGACCAAAACAGAGCCTGCCCGGTTTTTCTTTTGTAGTTGTTGTTTTTGTGTTTTTGTTGTTTTATCACTATACGAAGAGATACCGGCATCCCACAGCGCCCGGGCGGCAAAAATAATGCGACGTGTCTAGAACATATGTTCCATCGTAATCGATACACGCGTTAATTTCAAGTTTAAAAAGGCGCTTCGCCGGTTAGCGAGGCATACCACTGGTTCAAAAAGTCCATCGCCTCCGGAAAGCGGCGCGCCGGGAGCAGCTTGTAACTGGTGATCTCGAAACGCCTGTAAAGCTCGCCATAGACGCCTCCGTACTCGTTGCGCCCCGTCTGCCGGGAGAGCTGCATGGCGACGGCTTTGACGCCCTGGCTGAGCTGGCTGGCCTGGTCGGGCGTGATGTGACGGCGGGGATCGCCGAGGGCGGCTTCGACTTCTTCCAAACGTTGTTCGTGCTGGTCGAGGCGCGTGTTTTGGGTTTCGATGCGCGATTCGAGGAGGATCTGGTTGCGAGCGATGCGGACCATGGCCTGGAGCATGCGATAGGCTTCGACGGCTTCGGAGGAGCTTTGACGTAGGAGTTCGTCGAATTCGACATCGGCGGTGAGGCGGCCTTCCTGAAAGGCTTCCCAGAGCACTTTGGCGGCTTCGCGCTGGTAGCGCTCGAGCTTCTGGCGGCGATCGTCCTCATTGATACGGCCTGTGTTGATCCCTGCCAACCAGAGGGGAACGAGATCCACGCGCAACATGGCCGCGAGTTGGGCGCCGCCGGGGGTTTCGATGCTGCCGCGGCGAAAACCGTCGAAGAGGACGGGCCGGCGCTGAATGCGCTGGGTTTGGCCCTGGCGATCGAGGTTGAGGGCGTCGGCGAGATGGCCGATTGAGACGTAGACGTGACCGTCTTCGGCTCGGATGGCGATTAGCTCGTCGTCCATGAACAGGACGGTCTTTTGCTCTACGGCGACGATGGGGTTTTCTTGTTCGGTGGCACTCATGAGGTTCCTTTTAGGGGGTATGCATGTTGCATACTCCTTGCTGAAGTTGGACAAGGGGTATGTATGATGCATACCCCAGTTCTCCAGTCATCGAATCCCCAACCGCTCCCTCAACCGCGCCCGCACATCTTCCTCCTCCCTTGCCATATCAACTAGCGCCCGAATAATGGCAGCTTTGGAGATGATGCTGCCGCCGTCGCGGCGCGCGCGGTAGCAGGCTTCGTCCAGCCAGTCGGACTGTTCCGGGTAAATCATGATCGTCGTCTGGCGCAGTTCAGGGCTTTGCGGCTTGGTTTCCAACGCCCGCGCTTGCGCTTCGTGCTCTTCGCGCGCTCCCTCCGCTCGCTCTCGCGCTACCTCTAGCTCGTGCTCGTCGCGCTCCCTCGAAGGCGCGAACAACTGGTCCAGCGGGCTATTTCTGCTAAGCGATGCTCTTCTGTTCGAACTCATGGAGAAACTCCTCGGTAAATTCTCTAAAATCTTGCGCCGCCGGGTGGCCACTCATGTATTCCGTGATCGTCTGCCCCTGGATCGGCGCCTCCTTAAAGCGCACGGTCTCGCGAATCACCGTGTCGAAGACGTTCACCTGCCCGTCCAGCCTGCCGCGCACCTCTTCCAACACTTCCTTCGAGTGCAGCGTGCGCGCGTCATACCGCGTGGGCAGCACGCCCAGGATACGCAGGTGTGGATTGAGCCGCTCCTGCACGCGGCGGAGGGTGTCCAGCAGCAGGCGCACGCCGACCAGGGCGTAATAGTCACAGGACATGGGGATCAGCACGTGGTCCGCGGCCGAGAGCGCATTGAGCGTCAGCAGCCCTAACGACGGCGGGCAGTCGATCAGAATAAAGTCGTAGCGCCCCTGCAGCGGCGCCAGTGCCTGCTTGAGCCGGTCCTCGCGCCGCATCTCGCCCACCAGTTGCAGCTCCGCCACCGAAAGATTGATATTGGTCGGCGCCAGGTCCACGTTTTCGCGCACCTGCCGCAGCACGTCCGCCAGCGCGGCGTCGCCGGCAATCACGTCATACATCGTTTGCCCCAACTCTGGAACGTTTACGCCAAAGCCGATAGTCAGGCTGGCCTGTGGATCAATGTCGACCAGCAATACCCGCGTAC
Organism: Anaerolineae bacterium; assembly: GCA_025929715.1. Taxonomy (GTDB): domain Bacteria; phylum Chloroflexota; class Anaerolineae; order Promineifilales; family Promineifilaceae; genus JAAYYY01. The sequence continues at coordinate 4,860 of JAICPS010000209.1, forward strand.
CCAGCTCGTTCAGCACGCCGGCCAAATTCGCCACCGTCGTAGTCTTCGCCGTTCCCCCCTTCTGGTTGGCAAATGCGATTGTGTAAGCCATCAATCACCCTCTTCACGTACAACGATTTTGCAAATCGTTTCCGCCTGGCGAGCAAGATACAATCCTGCGCTATGCAACAAGCCCATACAATTATATGACTATATCACCATCGGACCAAATACCAAAATAATCATTTAGTGCTATGAGCAAATAATCACATAACTAGATGATGATGTGCCTATATAACATCATCCTTGCATCTGCGCCCATTCTAGCCGATCCAACCCAAATCGTTACCGGTAGATCAACACTGGGCCCGGCAAGCCGCGGCGGCGCCCAAGCACAGATCGGCTCAACGCGCCCAAAGAAAATATTCGGCCATCAGAACGCGCGTGCGCTGCAAAAGGCTATATTGAGCGCCTAAGCGACACACCACGCCAAAATACGCCGTTTTTGCGCCAATAGAGCCAACAGCCGCCATTAGGGAAGCGCGTAAAGAGGCCGGCAGCCAGACGAGCGACCTTTGCGCACTCTATTTCGCATAGTATTGAGAACAATTCGAATGTCCTTTAGCGGAGTAGGACGTACGCGGCGGTTGGTTGTCGCCGGGACACCCGGTTCGGACCGCCGATCTGACTGGCCGGTCGATGGACACCAGCGCATATCATATAATTCCATAACCATATATACAAACTGATACATAATCAAATAAGCATAGAACGGTATGGTCAAATAGATAGTGCAGCAACGAGGTCTAGCCCGCCATTTTCCGTCCCTATCTGCTACCCAACTTAGCCTCGACACGTATAGTCTAACAACAGTATCCTCCAGACCAATCGCGTAAAGATACTCGTGCACAAAAGGAACAATGAAATGACCGAAAAACAGGACGTTACATCGCGTGAAGCGCGCCGTGAGTGGCCGGGCTTTGTCTGGCCCATTCTGCTCATCGGCGCCGGTGTATTTTTTCTGCTCAGCAACCTTGGTTTGATCGCATTCAACTTCTGGGACGCCGCCGCGCGGCTGTGGCCCATCGTGCTCATCGCGATAGGCCTGGACCTGCTCGTAGGCCGCCGTTCGCGGTGGGCCTCCCTGCTGATGGCGCTCATCGCCATCGCGCTGTTGGTGGCCGGCTTCTTCTGGCTTGGCGGCATGCAAAGCAGGGGAGGCGCCGCCGTAACCGAAAACATCAGCCAGCCGCTGTCCGGCGCGGAATCCGCCGAAGTCGACATTGACTTTGGCGTAGGCGAGTTGCGTCTCGAAGCCCTGCCCGCCGGCTCAGACGAGCTGATCGCCGGATCAATTAACCGGCCGGCGCGCGGCCAGCGTGTTGAGCAGTCCTTCGACGTCGAGGAAGGCGTCGCCAATTATGCCCTGGCAATGCACGGCTCGACCGGCCCCTTTTCCTTCCTCGGGCGCACGGGCGAGGACTGGCTGTGGGAGTTGCAGCTCAACCCTGATCTGCCCCTGCGCCTCGTAATCAGTACCGGCGTTGGGGAATCACACCTCGACCTTGGTCAGCTAAACATCAGCAGCCTGGACGTCGAGACCGGCGTGGGCGAGACGACCGTCACTTTGCCCGGCAGTGGGCAGATAGAAGCCAACATTGAGGGCGGCGTCGGCTCGTTGATCGTCGAAATTCCGCAAGGCGTCCCCGCGCGCATCGATAGCGAGACCGGGCTGGGCGAATTGGCGCTCGAGGGCGAATTTCTGCGAGAGGGCGACGTATACGTCTCGCCCGGCTACGACGACGCCCTGGACCGCATCGACCTCGACCTCAGCGCCGGCGTCGGAGAGGTGGTCGTTCGCACGTACGGTGGGCGTTAGCTGATAGCTGTCAGTCGCCAGCCGTCAGCCGTCAGCTTATTGCCGTCGGCTGTCCGCTGACAGCTACTTGCGGTACACTTCCGCTCCATGCTCCAATGGAAGAAAAATCTCTACGTGCTCTTCGGCGCGGAGCTGCTGGCCGTGGCCGGCATGATGATGATCCAGCCCTTTCTGACCCTGTACATCGAGGAGCTGGACCGCAGCTTCGGCAGCACCGAGCTGTGGGCCGGTCTCGTCTACTCCCTGCAGGCGGGCATGATGCTATTGACCGCGCCCATCTGGGGCGCGATAGCCGACCGTTACGGCCGCAAGGTGATGGTCCAGCGCTCCATGCTGGGCGGCGCGGTGATCATCGGCCTGATGGGCCTGGTGACCAGCGTAGAACAGTTAACATTGCTGCGCACGATCCAGGGCGCGGTCACCGGCGTCATACCGGCCTCGCAGGCGCTGATTGCCGCTTCCGCACCGCGCGAGCGTAGCGGCTTTGCCCTGGGCGTGATGGAAATGGGCGCGCTGGTCGGTTTCTCCATCGGCCCGCTGCTCGGCGGCCTGCTTGCCGACGCCTTCGGCTTCCGCACTGCTTTCGCCGTCACCGCGCTGCTGATGTTCCTGGCCGGGCTGGCGGTGAGCCTGTTGGTGGAAGAGGCGTTTATCCCCGTGCGTGTAACCCGCCTAAACGGGAGCGAAATGTTCCGCGACTGGCTGGCCGTCCTCCGCGCCCCACGGGTGAACGATTACCTCTCGATGGGCTTCCTCGTGCAGATTGGGCGCACGGCCATCGTGCCCTTCCTGCCCCTTTTCGTGGTCGCCCAGCTGACGCAAGTACAAAACGCGCCCACGGTGACCGGTCTTGTCGTCGGCGTCTCGGGCGCGGCCGGCGCGCTCAGCGCCGTTTACCTTGGCCGCCTGGGCGACCGCCATGGCCAGCAA
>JAICPS010000412.1 GCA_025929715.1 Anaerolineae bacterium
CTCGCCCACCTTTCACCGCATATTCCAGGCTGTCGATCAAAAAGTAGACGCTGAAAGCCTCGCGCATCGCCTCCAGGCGTGGGCGGATCGCTTCGATTCCGGCTCCAGCTCGCGCCATACGCGCCGCTTCGATGGACATGATCCCCTGCACAGCGGCGCCGGATTTGGAATCAAACAGGTGAATCGTAGCGCGATCTTCCAGAGCACTCGCAGCGGCGACGGCCGAGGCATAGGTCCCGCTTAGCCGTTCGCTGACCGTAATCGCCAGAATTTCCGCCTCGCCGCCGGCGATTATCTCCTCAAAAGCCTGCTCAAACTGGTAAGGTGTGGGTTGCGATGTCTTGGGGAAATTATGGTCTTCTATATTTGCCGCCTTGATATAAAAGGCGTCGTGGTCCATTGTTACACCGGAGAGATATTGCTCGGTGCCAAACATGATGTTGACCGGCAAGACGTAGATATTCAATTCCTCAATCAACTCTGCCGGCACGTCGCCTGCGTCGTCCATCACAATGCGCATACCTTCTCCTTGTAGGAAGCCTCTTCCCGTTATCCGGCGCCCTTCTCGCTCACGGCGGGCTTCTCGCCGCCACGCGCACGCCACAATGAACGCAACAGCGCCTGTCGTCGCGGTCGCTCGGTGAGTTCGGTGCGCAACTCTTGCAGGGTGCGATAATAGAGTGACTTGACCGCCCCTTCGCTGCGCTCCATGATCGCCCCGATCTCGGTGTTGGTTAACTGCTGGACGAACTTAAAGATTAGCAGATCCTGGCGGTCCGCCGGCAGCCGCTGGATGGCCTGCAGTAACGCTTCCTTGTCTTCAATTAGCTCTGCAGTGGACTCCGGTCCATCGTGGGTCACGTGCCAATGCTCCAGGCCGTCAATTGAGAATACCTGGCGCCTGCTATGGTCGCGATGCCAGTTGGCGACCAGGTTGTGTGCGATGCGATAGAGCCATGCCGAGAAGGGAAATCCGCGATCCTCATAGCTGTCGATATGTTCCATGGCTCTAAAGAAGACCCGAGCAGTGAGGTCTTCTGCGTCCCGCTCATTTCCCGTACGGTAATATACGTAGTTGAATATCTTATCGACATACCGCTCGTAAAGCTGGCCAAACGCCTCTTTATCTGATTTGGCCTGCCTGATCAGGGTCGATTCGTCCATACCGGTCATCGTCTCATGTTATTCCGGCATGTCTAATGGAAAGAACACGCCAAAGGGAGAAAAGTTGCGCTAATCGTCGGGGACGTGCAAGGTAAACGTTAGAACAGAGTATAACAAAAGGCAGGTGCCTCGCCACATCTTGCTGAGGGCCTTACAGTGCGCTATGCTCACGGGCTATGGCACGTTCAGGTTCGCGGAATCAGTTCGACGGCATTGGCTGCGTGGGGCTACTTTTCCTGGTACTTTTGCTGCTGTCCGCGTCGGGCATATTTGCCGGCGATCCGGACGAAGTGGGCCAGGCCGCGGGGCTAAGCGCGACGCCGGGAGCAACGACGACCCGGGCAGCGACGATGACGGCGCCACCATCGCCAACCAACACGCTATCGCCGCCGATTATTGCCACGGCAACCACGTTGCCGACGGCGACCGCGTCGCCGACGCCGTCCGCTTCGCCGACGAATACCCCAACGGCAACAGCCTCGCCTACGGTGGGTCCCACGCTGACCCCTTCCAACACACCGCCACCCACAGACACGCCCACCGCCACCAAGCCGCCGCCGCTGCCGACGCCCATCGGCGCGTATAGCCTCACGGTGCGCGTTCCGATTCTTATGTACCACTACGTTAGCGAACCGCCGGAGGACGCCGACGAATACCGCACAGATCTTTCGGTGCCGCCGCAGCGATTCCGCGAACAGCTACAGTACTTAAAGGATCATGGCTTTACGACCATCAACTTTGAGGATCTCTCACTGGCAGTAACGGCGAAGCGTACGCTGCCCGAAAAGCCGATCATTCTCACTTTTGACGACGGTTACCTCGACAATTATCAATATGCGTACCCCCTCTTGCGCGAGTTTGGCTTTACCGGCACGTTCTTCATCGTAACCGAGTTCATCGACCGCCAGCTGCCCGGCTATATGAGCTGGGCAATGATCGAGGAAATGGCGGGCGCTGGCATGCGCATCGAAAACCATTCCAAGACGCATGCCGACCTGAGCGAACAGTCACGCGACTCGCTGATCTATCAGATACTCGGCGCCCAGGAGACGCTCACGGCGCACCTCGGTTACGGCCCGCGCTTCTTCTGCTATCCCGGCGGGCGCTACGACGAGAATACGATCGCCATGTTGCAGGAGCTGGACTTTTGGGGAGCCGTGACCACGTCAGGCGGCAAATGGCATGGCTTCGACGACCGCTTTGAGTGGTCGCGGCTACGCATTCGCAATACGACCGACCTCCCTACCTTCGCCACCCTGGTGGAACCCGTACCCTGACCGCTTCGGGAATTGCATGGATGAAATCCAGCCCACCCCGACCATCTCCGACAACCCCGCGACAGATACTTTCTTTGCCGCCAGCCGTACCGGTTGCCTGATATTTCTCGCTTGCCTGGCGATAGTCGTCATAGGAACGACCTGGGAGTTGGCAATGCGCTTGACAGCTGAAGAAATGCTGGTGACCGGCGTGGCCGGCCCACTTCAAGAAACGCGCGAGAATAGTAGCTGGCAGGCGCTTTACGGCTTTACGCTGCAAACTGAAGAGGGTGACGTGCATTTCGTACGCGTGCAGAATCACGGCCAAATCCTCAACTTTTTGCGAGAACGGCCAGTAGCACAGGGGTCTATTGAGCAGCAGGCCACAGACCGCGTCGTCACCGTCCGTATCCGCAATGGTGTCGCTCAATCCATTCGCCTGCACGATGGCGATGCGCCAGAAGGCAATGCGCCAGAAATTGCCGAGCGCCACGCATCAAACGCCAGCCTCGCGCTTGCCGGCTCGGTGGCTGCTGCCATTCTCGTGGCAGCGTTCTGGTCAATGGGAGGAAAATAGAAGTCGTATGGATAAAATTTTCGTTAAAGATCTGCTGGTGCGAGGAATCATTGGCATTAATCCTGAAGAGCGCGTCAAGCAGCAGGACATCGTCATTAACATCATCCTCTTTGCGGACGTGCGCCGCGCCGCGCAAACAGACGACATCGGCCATGCGGTTAACTATAAATCAATTACGAAGCGCGTCATCGAGCACGTGGAGTCTTCGTCCGACTACCTGGTCGAGAAGCTGGTGAGCGATATTGCGCAGATCATTCTGACTGAGTTCGAGGGCGTCGAGCGCGTACAGGTGCGTGTGGAAAAACCAGGAGCCGTTCGCTTTGCTCAGTCGGTTGGGATTGAGATAGAGCGCAGCCGCGAGGAGATCGTTGGTGAATCGCGCCGTGATCAGTATCGGCTCGAACATAAATAAAGAGACCAACCTGCCCGCCTGTGTACGGCTGTTGGCGGAGAGGTGCCACATCGTGGCGATTTCGCCCGTTTACGAGACCCTACCTGTAGGCGCGCCCGACCAGCCGAACTTCTTCAACGCCGCCGTCGTTGTCGAAACCGAGTTGGGACCGGCGGCGCTGAAAGAATCGGTATTGGCGCGCATCGAGAGCCGGCTGAACCGCGTGCGCGGCGACGATAAGCATGCGCCCCGGACCATCGACCTTGATCTGGTCCTTTTCGACGACGAAGTCGGGGAATTTGGCGGGCGCGCGGTCCCCGATCCTGATGTGCTGCGCTTTGCGCACGTCGCAGTGCCCGTCGCCGACGTGGCGCCAAACCTGCTGCACCCGCAGACCGGGGAGCCGATGTGCCAGATTGCCGAACGGCTGGTGCAACAAGCCACCGCGAACAATGATGGCGAGCCCACACTCTGGCGGCGCGACGATGTACGGCTGGACACCCACCCTTTGTAGTGACGGCCAGGGACAGTTAAGGTGACGGCGTTGGCGTCCCCTCTCCCACGACCACATTCTGGAAGGTAAGCCGCCATCCTCCTGGCATGCCACCCTCGTCCTCCGCGCACGGTTCCACGCGCAATCCGCTGATCGTGGGGCTGCCCGCGGCGAGCACGACGCTGTAAGAAAGTTCAGCCGTCATCACAAAATCCCCGTAACCAAGTCCCAGCTCAGGACGGAAGCCGGTGAAGAATCGATCAGATCCCCCTTCCCAGGAAACGACTACTTCAACGCCGGGCAGCTCTTCCATCTCGGCGTCAAGCGCAACGACTTCGATGCGCGGCGCCGGTTGGTCCTCCGCGCAGACCCATTCTTGACTCACGAGAAGAAAATCGGGCCGCGGTGTGGCGGTCGCTCGCGGCGTCGCAGACGGCGTCAGCGTGGGCCGCGGGGTTCGTGTCGGTTGTGGCGTGGGCGACGGCGTGGGTAGCAGCGTCGCCGTGGCGGTGGGGCCGGCAGGCGCCTGCGTGGGCGTTACAGGCGGGGGCTGCGGCGTGGCGCCAAAGAGCGATAGCGC
>JAICPS010000677.1 GCA_025929715.1 Anaerolineae bacterium
CTTGCATGCGTTGGCCCAAGGGAGCGTGGAATCGTCCAAAGCAGAAAGCTATTATCAAGCTTCGTTGCAAGTATTTCCTTCAAGTACGGCTACGCACTTCGGTTATGGCATGTGGCTCTATCGCCAACGGCGCCCGGCCGAGGCTATACCGCACCTAAGATTTGCAGTGGACCGCGGTTTCAACAGTTCAACTTGTTACGCCTACCTCGCGGGCGCTGAAAGCTCTGCCGGAGACCTCGTGGCGGCCGAGCGGACCCTCAATACGGCAGTTCAGGCCTATCCCAAATCCGTGTTCCTGAGCGTTCGTCACGCGGTGGCTCTGGAACGCAATGGACGGAGCGCAGAAGCTGAGGTGGCATTCTCCAAAGCCCTTACTCTTGACCGACGCGCCGCTCGTGGTTGGCGCGCGTTAATTGATGACGATATCGACGGCGCTTACGTTGCCGCGCAGCAAGATAGAACCATCCCACTACCCTGGGAGCTGCTTCCGGAGGAGGGCGTCTTCGCAGTTCTGCAGGAGAATGAGCAACGTTTTCCTGCTCGCGCCCTTTCGGGTTGGCGAGCCCGCATGCGCTCGATGCAACTGCGGTGAATTCCTCTCCCGGCCCAGTGGCCACCTGCCAAACTTGCCTTAAACACAGAAGCTACCTTACGGAGCCGGTGAGAGTGCCAGAAAGCGTCACCTGTGTCCCCGGCAGCTGGCATATCTGTCTTTAAGAAAGACTGAAATTCCGGCTAAAAATCGCCTATACAGCGCTATTCGAAGGTCGGACGACCGTTCATCTGGCTGGCATACCACTTGTCATGAAAACGGGTGCCTCGCGCATTCTCAGAACTGAATCTTGAGAAAAGGGCGAGGGGGCAGTTGATTATGTTTCGCCAAAGGCATACGAATATGAGCACATGCAAGGCCGCAGCGGGCTTCTCGATGATTGAGCTGCTTATCGTTGTGGCTGTTCTTGGAATCATCACTTCGCTAGCCATCCCCAGTCTTCTCGCTTCCAGGCGAGCCGCCAACGAAGGATCGGCGCAGTCTTCTCTGCGCACGATTCACAGCTCTCAGGCTGTTTATCATGCGACTTCAGGAAACGGCCGCTATGGGACAAGAGCCCAACTGCTGACCCAGAATCTTATTGATCCCGTCATTGGCGCGGCCGTCCCCAAGAGTGGTTACACCTTTACGATAACGCCTGACAACACCGCTTCGCCCGCAAACTTTTTCAGCTTTGGAGTACCGGCCAACACCGGATCACTTACTCGCACCGGCACTCGCAGTTTTACCATCGCCCAGGACGGCGTCTTGCGCGGTAAGGTAGCAGACGTTGGGCCGTCCGATCATACTGAGGCTGTGACATCAGCGATTTGGCCTGCCATCATCAACTAATCAACGAATCAATTTGCGATCGTCCTCACGTGACAAGCTTGCTTTTCCCGGTTAAGAAAGCTGCTGACACAAAATCTACGCGCGTGTATATTTGAACAGATGCTGGGCCGCATAGCAGCAATCGCTGGCAATGCTTTTCGTGAAGCCGTGCGAGATCGCGTGCTATATAATCTCGTCCTCTTCGTTCTGCTTCTCACCGGCGCCGCAGTCTTCATCGGCGAACTATCGGGCGGACAAGAAAAGAAAATCATAATTGACCTCGGCTTGAGTGCGATGCTCCTGTTCGGGGTCTTCATCGCCATTTTTGTAGGCGTCGGCCTGGTCTACAAAGAGATCGAGCGGCGAACGGTCTATACCATCTTTGCCAAACCCGTAAGTCGTGGAGAATTTTTAGTTGGAAAATACTTAGGTCTTTGTCTGACGCTACTGGTGAATGTATTGGTGATGGGCGCTGGTGTTTCCCTGGCGCTGATCTATGTCAGCCGCGGTTGGCACTCACTGGTTTCTGTCATCTGGCCCGCAATTCTGCTGATTTACGTGGAATTGATGATCCTAACAGGGGTAGCACTCCTCTTCTCTTCCTTCTCATCGCCGGCACTATCGGCCCTGCTTACATTCTTCGTTTTCATCATCGGCCACTTCAGCGCCGATCTTAAAAGCCTGGCCACATCAATGGGCAGCATCTCCGCTCGCTGGTTTTTCGGGGCCTTGTATTACCTCATGCCAAACCTGGCAAATCTTAGCTTCATAACGCCGGCTGCTCATGGCGAGCTCCCCGGATTTGCTTATAGCGCCAGCGTCATTCTCTATTCATTGCTGTACGTGATTGTGGTATTGGCAGCAGCAACCCTAATTTTCAGTCGCCGCAATTTCAAATGAAACGAAGACTGACCAAGA
>JAICPS010000069.1 GCA_025929715.1 Anaerolineae bacterium
TGATTATTCACGTCTGGGACACGGCCAACGCCAACTTTAACCCGCAGCTATACAGATGGGCGCTGGACCTTTTTAAGCATCCGCTATTCGGCTTTGGCGAAATTATGCTGATGGCTGCGTTGCTGTACCATGCTTATAACGGTTTACGGATTACGGTCCTCGACTTTAAGCCCGAGCTGTGGTTGCATCAGGAGACGTCGGCGCTGCTCGTGTGGATCGTGTTTTTTGTCACATTCCTGCCGATAGGCGTCTACATGTTTGCCGGCATCATCGAGCACTGCAGTGGACCGACAGCCTGGGGTGGAAGCTGCTGGACGATTCCACCACTACCATAGACGAGAAAGGAGGCTTCCAATGACGACTATAACGGGCACGCCGTCCGAAGGAGTCACCACGCGTATCGCCAGGCTGCAGGCCCGCACGCCGCTGGAGCGCTACGGCTACCTGTTCATGCGACTCTCTGGCGTCGCGTTGATTGTGTTGGCTATAGGCCACATGATGATCCAGCACGTTCTGAACGACGTGCATTCGCTGACTCTAGAATTTGTGCGACAACAGTGGACTTCCTGGGGCTGGCGCACGTATGACCTGTTCCTGCTGATCTTCGCCATCTCCCACGGTTTTAATGGCCTGCGCGTGGTGCTCGAAGATTACATTCACAATCCGCGCACTGTCCGCTTCGTGCGCTGGTTTCTGCTTATTTTCACGATTATCACCATCGTCTGGTCCGCCGTGGCGATTGCGACGTTTGACGCGAGCATAGGCTAACCATATCCATGTCAACACAACCAACCATCCATACATTTGACGCAGTCATCGTGGGAGCCGGCGGCGCGGGGCTGATGGCGGCGCTCTACGCCAGCAAAGGGGCCAAAATCGCCGTCATTTCCAAGCTCTACCCCACAAGATCCCACACGGGAGCCGCTCAGGGCGGCATTGGTGCGGCGCTGGGCAACGTGAACGAAGATCACTGGCAGTGGCATGCTTATGATACGGTGAAAGGCTCCGACTACCTGGCCGACCAGGACGCGGTCGACCTGATGTGCGAAGAGGCGGTCGATACGGTCATTCAGCTAGAATATATGGGCCTACCCTTTGACCGCCTGCCCAATGGGCGCATTTCGCAGCGGCGTTTTGGGGGGCACACCAACAACGAAACGGGCAAGCCTGTCGAGCGCGCCTGCCACGCGGCCGACCGCACCGGGCACATGATCTTGCAGACCCTGTACCAGCAATGCCTGAAGAACAACGTGAACTTTTTTGACGAATTTCACGTCGTGGACCTGATCCGCGTAGATGATACCATTCGCGGCGTGGTGGCGATTGATATTGCCACGGGCGAATTCCACATTTTCCACAGCAAGGCGGTGCATTTCGCCACCGGCGGCTGGGGACGCTGTTGGGAAGTGACGTCGAACGCGCACTCGCTGACCGGGGACGGCACGGCTATCTGCCTGCGCAGGGGCATTCCGCTGGAGGACATGGAGTTCTACCAGTTCCATCCCACGGGCATCTTCAAGCTCGGAATCTTGATCACCGAAGGCGTGCGCGGCGAGGGTGGCGTGCTGGTCAACAGCGAGGGCGAGCGGTTTATGGAACGCTACGCGCCGACCATTAAGGATCTTGCCAGCCGCGACGTGGTCAGCCGCGCCATTTTCCTGGAAGTCCAGGAAGGTCGGGGCATCAACGGGCGCAATTACGTGCACCTCGACGTGCGGCCGGAGACGGTGAACTATTACTATGAAAAAGAGGGCGAGAGCCGGCGCATCGACGCCGCGTACATCGAGGAAAAGCTGCCGGACATCGCCGATTTCACACGCACCTATTTGGGCATCGATCCCGTGGAGGAGCCGATGCCGGTGCAGCCGACCGCGCATTATGCCATGGGCGGCATTCCGACCGATGTGGACGGCCGCGTGGTCGTCGACGCCGAAAACACAGTGCTACCGGGCCTCTACTCTGCGGGAGAAGCGGCCTGCGTTTCGGTGCACGGCGCCAATCGCCTGGGCACGAATTCGCTGGTGGACCTGGTGGTATTCGGACGCCGCTCGGGTGTGGATATGGCTCGCTTTTGCCAGGAGAACGACCTTCTGCCATTGCCGGACGGCGCCGCCGATGAGGTGCAAGCGGAGTTCGAGCGAATTCGTAACAATCAGGGCCATACAAGGCCGTTTGACTTGCGCGAACGGATGCAGAAGCTAATGACGGCAAAGGTCGGCGTTTTCCGCGTCGAAGAACGCATGCAGGAAGCGATTCGCGAGCTGGGCGAAATGCGAGAGGCTTTCGCCACGGACATTGTGATCGACGACAACGGCAGACGTTTTAACAGCGACCTGATGGAAGCCTGGGAGCTGGGCTGCCTGCTGGAGCTGGCCGAAGTGACCGCCTATTCCGCCGTCTGCCGCACTGAGAGCCGCGGCGGTCACGCGCGGGAGGATTATCCCAAACGCAACGACGACGAATGGCTCAAACACACGCTCTGCTACAAGGTGGGCGATGAATACCGGCTCGACTACAAGCCGGTCGTGCTTGGCCGTTATGAACCGAAGGAGCGAGTTTACTGATGAGCAAGATTCCGGTTAGCAGCGCCCGCGACTACACAGTTGAGCTGCGCGTGCGCCGTTTTAATCCCGAAAAGGATTCTGCGCCCTGGTGGGGCGAATACACGCTGGAAGGGGTGTCGCCAAACGACACGGTTCTCGATCTGCTGCATCGCGTGAAATGGACCATGGACGGCACGCTGTCGCTGCGCCGCTCGTGCGCGCACGGCGTTTGCGGCTCGGATAACATGAAAATAAACGGCGCCAACGCCCTGGCCTGCAAAATGCTCGTGGCGCGGCTGGCCAACGGCAAAAATCCGGTCTCGATCCAGGTCGAGCCGATGGCGGGGTTGCCTGTGTTGAAAGACCTGATCGTGGATATGGAGCCGTTCTTCGAGCACTATCGCTCGGTGCTGCCTTATTTCATCAACGACGAGCCGCCGCCCGCTGACGGGCGCGAGCGCCTGCAGTCGCCGGAAGATCGCGAAAAGTTTGACGACACGACCAAGTGTATCCTCTGCGCGGCGTGTACCACCTCATGCCCCAGCTTCTGGGCGGACGACCGCTACGTGGGCCCAGCGGCTATCGTGCAGGCGCACCGCTTCATCTACGACAGCCGCGACCAGGGCTACGAAGAGCGCCTTAGCATCATGGCCGAACAGTTCGGCGTCTGGAAATGCCGCACCATCTTCAACTGCACGAACGCCTGCCCCCGCGACATCGAGGTGACGAAGGCGATTGCCGAGGTCAAGATGTCGATTACGACGGGGAAGGTGTAGGGGTGATTCCCGCTCATTCGACAAAAAACTGGCGGGTTATGCCCCATCAATTAGGCGAAGCACCGCTTCGCCCTAGTTGCAGGTAAAGTGCTCATTTAGCGTCAGGAAGCCTACGTTCTCCACATAGCGCAGCCCGACTGCCCACACATCACAAGCGGTGATTGCAGTCGCCGCGTGGAGCCTGCCGGGTATGCTGGGGCTTGGGAAAATGCTCCAACTGCTGCCATCCCAGCGCCCGATCAAGGCCAGACCACCTTTATCTCCCACCTGCCAGGCATCGGCCGGCGATACGGCTGCCACGCCATACAATGTGCTGCTAGGTGAACCGCCCGAACTAAAAACCACGCTCCAGCTGTTGCCATCCCAGTGCTCGGTCAGCCCGCTGGTCATGAATGTAAGCAGGTTTCGCGAAGTGCCCACAGCCCAGATGTCGTTTGCGCCAGTGGCCGACACAGCCCATAAGATGTTCGACGAGGTCTGGGGATCGGGGCTGGAGACCACACTCCAAGTAGAGCCGTTCCAGTGCTCGATCAGAGGCGAAAATACGGTGTTGCCGCTGTATCCGACCGCCCAGACGTTGTTCGGGCCAAGCGCCACGACGCCGAAGAGCCCGTTGTTCGTTCCCGGCACGTTGGCGCTGGGAATCACATTCCAACTCGTGCCGTCCCAGTGCTCGACAAGTGTCTGGCTGAAGCCGCCGCTATTCGTAAAGCTACCTACTGCCCAAACGTCGTTTGCCGAGTTGGCAGCCACGGCATGAAGCTCATTATGCCCACCCGTCCCGGGGCTGGGGCTGGGGACGACGCCCCAGCTTGTTCCGTTCCAATTTAGGATGAGAGTGGTCTGGTCGGGGCCGTTACCGCTGCTCGCACTGCCCACGGCCCATGCGTTTGAGGGAGAAATGGCGGCCACGCTCTTGAGTTCATTGAGCCGCTTAGCCGAATTGGGGCTGGGGATGATACTCCAGGTCGCACCATTCCAACGCTCGATCAACGTGCGGCGCTCGGTGCCGAAAGCGAAATAACCGACCTCCCAGACATCGTTGGAGGCGCTTCCACTCACTCCGTGCAGGACGTTCTCGCCGACGCCCGCGTTGGGCGCCGCGACGATGCTCCATTTAGTGCCGTTCCAGCGTTCTGCTAGCGCATGGCTATTGGTGCCGACGCTCCAAATCTCATTGGCGCCGATCCCACTTACCGCGCGCAACGAGAATGCCAGGCCAGTGGGACCGGTATTGTCGCCAGGCACGTGCACCCAGGCTGTGCCATTCCACCGCAGGGCCAGTGTATGACCATTACCGCCAGGAGCATTGAAATCGCCTACTGCCCAAACATTGTTCGACGCCAGCGCTGTCACGCCCCACAGGTAATTGTAGGTGGAGCTGGGGTTGGGACTGGGCACGACACTCCAGGTTGAGCCATTCCAGTGCGCGGTGAGCGTGACAGGGCCTGAACTGCCGCCAGTATAGCCGACCGCCCACACGTCATTGGCAGATATCGCCACGACGCTCGTCAAGATGGGATTGGTGCCCGCTTTCGGGCCAGGAACGATGTTCCACTGCGTGCCGTTCCAATGCAAAATCAACGCTGAAGCGCCAGCTGTCCCGACTGCCCAGAGTTGGCTGGGTGAGCCGGGAACGGCCGTGACGGCGTTGAGCTGGTTATGCTGATTGGGGATGTTCGGGCTGGGAATCACATTCCACGTAGCGCCATTCCAGTGCTCCACCAGCGTCTGGGATAGTCCACCGTTATGATACTGGCCTACCGCCCAGACATTTTGACTGGAAATCGCGGCGACGCCAAAGAAACGATTGAAGGTGCCAGGGTTCGGGTTCGCCACGACATTCCAGGTGGAGCCATCCCAGTGCTCGATGAGCGCCTGGCCGCCGCTGTTGTAACCGCCCACCGCCCACACGTCATTGGCGCTCACGGCGCTGACCGCCAGGAGCTCATTGGGCGTGGTCAACGCCGGCGTGGCTGCACGGGTCCACTTCGTCCCATCCCAGTGCTCGATGAGCTGCCACGCCACAACGCCAAGGTTACCATATGCACCGACTGCCCATACGTCGTTAGCCGCGATAGCTTCTACACCAAAAAGGTAGTTGTTCGGCGAGCCGGTGTTCGGGCTTGGGACGTCGCTCCAAACTCCTTCAAGACCCGGATTGGACGTAGGAGTCGCCGAGGGCATCCCAGTCGAGGTGGGGGTCGCCGAGGGCATCCCGGTCGGGGTAGGCGTGGGCGTCTTGTTGCCAGGGCGTGTCGGTCTGGGCGTTGCGGTTGGGTTCACCTGCGGTGTGTTTGTAGGCGCTGGCGTAAGGGTTTGACCCGGGGTTGGGGTGGCGCTGGGCCGTGGACCGGCCTGCACCGGCTGGCTCCCGATAGCGGCAAGTAGAGCGATAAGGACGCTAATGAGTAGCGGCAGGGCGAGTTGCATCACGCTTCTCTTGAGACTCTTCCGATTCGTATTCATCGAAAATCCTCCAGAGGGGCGTCCCGGGCGCAATGGCAACCGCTAGTGGGTAGGTACGATTGAACGCCTGGTGTACGTGGTAGCCGTCCCACGAATGGAAGTGATCATAAATGAAATTAATTACAAGTCTCTTACGGAAATCTTGCAGAATACCGCCGATGCGAAATCGCGAGGGATCTTACTTCTCGAATCTATAACATGTAGCAGTATGTATGAAGCGACCGTCACCTTCGCCACGGCTCAAACTTCTCGAGAATCGAGCCACCTATAAACTCGCGGAGGATCGAATCGCTGGGCACGCGCACTTCGGCGGGAATGGGGTCGAACCATTGCAGGAAGGCCAGCAGGCGGTTGGCCTCGATGCGCTCGGTGGTGCCCGGTTCCACCTGCAGCAGGAGCGGCTGGGCCAGCGGCTTGATCATCGATAGCTCGTAGACCAGGGCCGAATTGAAGAAGATGTCGGCGTTGTTCTGGTAGGGGAAGATGTATTTCTTCTCGCCGCGGCGCACGCTGGGCCAGCGGCGGATGGTGGCGGTGGCGTTGTAGCCGCGCGTGGCGGCGTCGCGCACGATGCGGCGCAGCATGCGAGTGTCGGTGGTCGGCACGCGGTTGTGGCGGTCCAGGTTGAGCTGCGTGAAGGCGGAAATGAAGATGCGGTAGAGGGCTTCGCGCGGAATGCCCCTGGTCAGGCGCGGGTTCAGGGCGTGGATGCCTTCCACGATCAGGACGTGCTGCGGACTCAGTGTCAGCTCGCTGCCCCAGACCCGGCTGCCCTTGTGGAAGTCGTAAACAGGCTGGAGAATTGTCTCGCCGGCCAACAGGCGGCGGAGATCGGTCTGAAATAGGGCCAAGTCGACGGCCTCCAGCGCTTCAAAGTCGAATTCACCGTGATCGTCGAGAGGGGTATCTTCGCGGTTGACGAAGTAGTTATCGAGGTTGACGGCGACGGGGTGGATGCCCTGGGCCAGCAGCTGCACAGCCAGGCGCTTGGAGAGGGTGGTCTTGCCGGCCGATGTCGGCCCGGAGATCAGAATAATCTTGGCCGGCGGTTCGTGGCGCGCGATATCGGCGGCGATCATGGCCAACTGGCGCTCATGCAGCGCTTCGGCGACCAGGATCACTTCCTGGATGCGCCCGCCGTTGATGGCCCAGTTGAGCGCCGAGACGTGGGGCACGCCGATTACGTCGAGCCACTTGTTATACTCCTGGAATATCTTGGCCAGGCGCGGCTCGTCCTCGAACGGCTGCAGGCGGTCGGGCTGGTGGCGGCGGGGGAATTGCAGGATGAAGCCCTTGTGATAGGGGCGCAGGTCGAAGCGCTTCAGATAGCCGGTGCTGGAGACCATGAAGCCGTGGAAGTAATCGCGCACGCCGTTTAGCTCGTATAGGGTCAGGTAATCCTTGCGGCGGCGGGCGAAGAGGTCGGCTTTTTCCAGATCGTCGTTGTCGTGAAAGAGCTGCAAAGCTTCGTCGAGCGGCACTTTGAGCTGCGTGATCGGCAGGTTGGCTTCGACCAGCTCGCGCATGCGCTGGCGCAGGCAATCCAGCTCTTCGCCGCTGAGCGGCGCACCGTCACGCACGTCGCAGTAGTAGCCGCCAAAGGGCATCGAGTGGTGGATGGTGATGGCGCGCCCGGGAAACAGCTCGGCGGCCGCGGCGATAAGCAGGAAGCAGAGTGAACGGCGGTAAATGCGCACGCCGTCGGAATCGGCGGTACTGATGGGCACCAGATCGGCGTCTGCGGTGACCGGTTGGCAGAGCTCGCGCAGGCGATTATTGGCGAGCGCCGCGACAATTTCCCCCCGCGCCTGGGGCCGGGCGGCGTCGATGAAGGCTTCGATGCTGGCGCCGGCGGGCCCGTCGAAGGCCCGGCCGTCCGGAAAGCGCACCTGCACAATTTCGCGCAATGGCGCGGGTCGGATTTCGTTGTCGATTGAGTCACTCAATTGTTCGCTCATAAGTTGCGTTTCTATGGCGGATTATTTTTAGGAATGTAGCTTCTCGCGATGAACGCAGATAAA
Organism: Anaerolineae bacterium; assembly: GCA_025929715.1. GTDB lineage: Bacteria > Chloroflexota > Anaerolineae > Promineifilales > Promineifilaceae > JAAYYY01. Next base: position 7,810 of record JAICPS010000069.1, read on the forward strand.
TGAAAAAGATCTGTGTTAAACTAAATCCAATTCCAGGCTTAGATAGTCGTTGATGAGCGTCACGCTCTGCTCCATGCCCCTCGTGATGACCGCCTGCACCGCTTCGATAGGAGCCTTGTTGAAGACCTGTTGGTGCATCCAATTGGGATCTTCCAGGTTCGCGGCGAAGGCTGCCGCCGTCATTCTCACGCGCTCGGCGTAGATGGTAATCGTCTCGAGGTTCGCTCCTGGCTGCAACTGTCTCACGAGCAGGTCACGCCAACGGATCAGGTCGCCGTCTCCGGCGAAAGGCAGCCAGCCCCGCGGTTCGGCGGCCGCAAGCGTCTCCCCGGCGTGAGGCGGCAGGCTTTCGAAGGCCAGCTTGTCCAGGTAGGTGAGCAGCGTGTTGTGTACGAGAAAGCGTTGGCGGTGGTCTGCGGGCCAATCGCTGGCTTCGGCAAAGAAAGGGATCAACACGTCCCAGTACCACAGCTGATCGAGGAGCAGGTGCGCGCGATAGGCGGCGACGAACACAGCCTGTTGCAAGGACAGGCTGCACCCATCTGCCAACTGTGGGTATTCCTCGAGCATGCGCTCGTGAGCCACGACGTCGCGAGCGGGAGGTAGGCGGTAAAAATGGGTGGCCTCGCGCGGCACATCGGCGATGGTCTGAAAATCGGCGGCTACGCTGCCCAGATAAAAGGCGGGCATGGCGCTGTCCAGAGCTCCTGCAATGAGGCCGTGCAGATTATCATGCGCCCGTATGCGCTCGGCCACCTGCAAATGCATAAATGGTGTAGGCATAGAGGAGCGATTTTAGCGCCAAATGGGCGGAATGTAAATGCGAGCAGGTGGCGGTGTGACTGAGAAATAGATACCAGAGGACGGATCTATTCGGCCGAAACGGACTAGATTACACCGAGGTTCACAGAGCTTTTACACAGAGCTTCACAGAGTTGGCTCTCTCTGTGGATCTCCGTGCGAACTCTGTGAGACTCTGTGTCACTCATTTAGCCGTTCCCAGCCGGCTTCCGCGAGCGCCTGCGGGTTTACCCGGCGCCAGCGCACGGCGGCGCGGCGTAGGGCCCAGGGAAGGTCGGAGGGGGGCTCGATTTTAAGGGGGGAATCGTGATGGTTGGCGCCGGCGATGAAAATGGCGCTGAGCAACTGGCCATTTTCCACTGGCTCGCGCGCTTCACGATAAATATAACACGGATAGCTGAAAGAAACTTCCAGGTCACGAAGGAAAATCTGCGTCTGGTCGCCGTCGGCGGTAAATCCGAACACCTCGGAGCGTGGAAGGAGAGGACCTTCTTCGTATATCCAACGATAGAGGCCAAGACCTTTCCGCTCGCGGCCCCAGTCGTCGAGCGCCAAAGCGGGGAAGACGTGCCGTTCGGCGCCCAGTACGATGAATGCCAGGCGCAGGGGCTGCTCAGGGGCGTTCTGGTCGAGCAACAGCGCATGGTCCTCTCCGCGCACGAGGTGCTGGCCGTTGACGCGGTGGGTCAGGGGTTGCATAAGATCTGGTTAGCCTTCCAAAGGTTCGTAATGAGCGTTTTAGCGCGTCACGTATGTGGCCCCGCATGGCGCACTGCCTCCCCGACGCCACCGGCAAACTCCTCAAAATTTTCGTCGAACATAGCGGCGAGGCGCCTGGCCTGGTCGTCGTAAGCCTCGGGATCCTCCCACGTCTGGCGCGGATCGAGCACCTCGTCGGGCACGCCGTCTACACGGCTGATCATTTCCAGGCCGAAAACAGGATGGGTGGTCGTTTCGACATCTTGCAGCTCCCCATCGAGCGCGGCGGATACCATGCGGCGCGTGTATTCCAGCTTCATGCGACTGCCTTCGCCGAATGGCCCGCCCGTCCAGCCGGTATTGACGAGCCAGACGCTGGCGCCGTGCTCCTCAATGCGCCGGCCGAGCAGGTCGGCATAGATGCCTGGATGGAGCGGCATGAACGGCGCGCCGAAACAGGCGCTAAACTCGGGCATCGGTTCCGTGACGCCGGTTTCAGTGCCTGCCACTTTGGCCGTGTAGCCGCTGAGAAAGTGGTACATGGCCTGCTCCTTGCTCAGTTTGCTGATGGGCGGTAGAACGCCAAATGCGTCTGCGGTTAAGAAGAGCAAGTGAGTGGGGTGCCCTCCCGTCCCGCTGCGCGAGGCGTTTTCTATATGATGGATCGGATAGCTGGCGCGCGTGTTTTGGGTCCGCGAGGCGTCTGCGTAGTCGATTTGGCGCGATTCGGGATCGTATATCACATTCTCTAGAATGGTGCCGAAACGGCGAGAGGCAGCGTAAATGAGCGGTTCGCCCTCTGCGCTGAGGTTGATGACCTTGGCATAGCATCCGCCTTCGAAATTAAAAACGCCGCTTTCGCTCCAGCCGTGTTCGTCATCGCCGATCAGCGTGCGATCCGGATCATTGCTGAGCGTCGTCTTGCCGGTTCCGCTGAGCCCAAAAAAGAGGGCCACGTCATTTTCGTCCAGTCCGAAGTTGGCGCTGCAGTGCATCGGCAGCACGTTGCGCTGAGGCAGGTAGTAATTGAGTGCGCCGAAGATACTTTTCTTTATTTCGCCCGCGTATTCGGTTCCTCCGATAAGCACGATGCGCCGCCCGAAATCGACCAGAATGAAGGTCTGGCTGTTGGTGCCATCCTGATCGGGTCTGGCCTGAAAGCCGGGCATACCGATGACCGTAAATTCGGGCTCAAAATCGCGCAGTCGTTGCGGCACTGATTCCCGAATGAACATGTTGCGTGCAAAGAAGCTGTGCCAGGCGAACTCGGTGATGATGCGCACCGGGAGGCGATAACGCTCGTCGGCGCCCGCGTAGCCGTCGAATACATAGAGGTCGCGTTGTTGTGCGTAAGCCAATACTTTACCTAATAGGGCGTCGAATTTATCCTGGCCGATCGGGCGGTTTACATTTCCCCACCATATCTCGTCCTGCGACGTCGGCTCTTTGACGATAAACTTATCCTTCGCCGCCCGGCCGGTATGGGTGCCGGTGTTTACGATCAGAGGTCCGTGCTGGGCCAGCGTCCCTTCGCCTCGACGCGCGGCGTGCTCGTAAAGAACCGGCGTGCTCAGGTGCCAATAGATGCTTTTAGCGTTGCGAATGCCGTGGTTTTCAACGCCGTAGTCGCTGGGAAATTGGCCAAAGTTTTGCATGAAGTTTGCCTCCAGTTCTGCTTTGACGGGCCGGGGATGAACCGTGTGAAAATTGTCACTAACTTTCACGCTTAGTTTAGATGAGTATAGGATCGCGGTCAAAAAGTTGACCCTATAGGCAGTCAAAGTTATACTAAGATATGCTCGGGGCGTGGCTCAGTTTGGTAGAGCGCTCGGTTTGGGTCCGAGAGGTCGTCGGTTCAAATCCGGCCGCCCCGACAGCCATGCGGGCATAGCTTAGTGGTAAAGCCCCGGCCTTCCAAGCCGGTGACACGGGTTCGAGCCCCGTTGCCCGCTTTTTCTACTGCCGCATCTTTTGCCACGAATTGCGCGAATTTCACTAATTTTGTGGCTGCTTGGTAGAGCAGTAGAAATGCCGGGCCCGTAGCTCAACGGCAGAGCAGTCGGCTCATAACCGATCGGTTCTAGGTTCGAGTCCTAGCGGGCCCACTCTGTCAGTTTCACGCGTGCCGGTAAGATTCTCGAGTTGACAAGAATCTTTGGCGTCAGGGCAGGGAGTTTGTGCCGGGCAAGGATGTAACATTTCGTTTCTGGCGAGTGGGGGCAATTTTCTCAAGTGCGCTGCTAGGCGCATCCCTTGTGCTGATCGCAACCACCCGTTTTGGAGCAGGCGTGTCGCCGGATTCGGTCCGTTATCTAACGGCGTCACAAAAGCTTGCCTCGGGCGGCATCGTGGCGCAACTCAGCGAAATTTCCTTTACTGCCTGGCCACCACTATACCCGGTAGCAATTTCTCTCGTCCAGCGTGCAGGCGGGTTTGAGGCTCTTCAGGTGGCCCGCTTCTTAAACGCACTCTTCTTTTTCGCAACAATCCTCTTATTCGGATACCTGGCCCAGGCACACTTTGGCGATGAACCGATCGTGTTTATTGCCGGGCTGATACTCGTCGCGACGAACCATAGTTTGCTCAAGGTATCACTGATGGCCTGGTCTGACGCACAATTTATTCTGTTGACGATGCTGTTTGTGGTCGCTCTGCGGCGCGTCAACCGAAACACGGACAGGCGTGTTCTGGTTTTTATGACGATCATGGCAGCGCTGGCGGCGTTGACACGCTATTCCGGTATTGCCTTACTGGCCATCGGGGTTGTCGTCATTTTGTGGCATGGGCACGCCATATGGCCGAAACGGCTGCGGCGCGCTGTGACTTTCGGCTGTGTTGGAATGATGCCTCTCGGGCTGTGGATGGGGCGCAACCATACAATTGACGGCACCTTCTTTGGCAGCCGCTCTCCGTTTTCGATGACCATTTTCAAGGCGCTGCATACATCAGGCATACACCTCGCGATCTGGTTTTTGCCGCTTGCCGTCGTAGCTGCCGTCATGACCCTGATCGGCATAGGGCTCGCAAGCCGACGCCATGAGCATTGGCGGCGCGCAAAGTTGTTCGCTTCGCAGGTAAATTACTTGCTGGTCGTCGTTATCGTCTATCTGGCAATGCTCCTGGTGACCGGGTTATTGGGTGGCTTAACCTACATCGACGATAAGTATCTGGCGCCGGCGTTTATTCCAGTATTACTTATCGTTTTAGCGTACATTGCTGCACAAACGGAATTGCTTAGCCGGTATAGTCGTCCTCTCGCCGTAAGACGGGTCGTACTACTCCTCCTATCAGGTGTAATTGCTTTTTCACTTGCAATTACATCATTTCATATGTTTTCATGGATTCAGAATGGCATACACGGCTATACCGATGCTTCATGGCACCGCAGTCGGACGATAGGCTATCTGAGGAAAAGGCCGAAAATTTTCAAGAATCCGGTTTATTCCAATGGACCAGACGCAATTCGCTTTTGGCTGTCAGAGCCGTCAGGCGTCACTCCGGACAGGCGCGAAGTCGATCTGTCCGAGCTGGAAGAGAACTGGCTGCCCGAAGAAGCTGTGATTATCTGGTTTGAGAACATCGGGCGTGACTACTTGTATTCAGTCGAGGAATTGAACGGCGTATCCAACCTTTGCCTGGCTGTTGAGTTCGACGACGGTGCGATCTATGAGGCGGCGACAGAAAGCATAAGCGACCAGGATAGGATCAGTTCATGCGAATAGGGTGCACTTCTCCAGCCCCGAGCGGTACCCCGAGATTTTCGTCCGTGATCCGCTCGTCGAGGATCGGTAGCGGGCGCTGGGTGAAGGCGTCATAGATTGTCAGCAGGCCGCCAAGTTGCTGCCCAGCGGGTGCCGAAGGGGAGACCGTGAGAAAATGGGCATCCTGCACGCGGGAGCCGTTGATCCATTTTAGAGTGGGAATAGCGCCGAGGGCAGGCACGGCGTCATGCAGATCCCACCAATCCCATAGGATACCATCAGGCTCATAGCCGATAAGGCGCACGGAAACGACCAGATCTTGCTGCACAGGCCGGCCGGCGGCGAAATGTTGGACGAGTGTAAGCATGTAACCAGGCGGTGGTGTTTCGCCAAAGAGTTCAGGCTCGCCGGTCCACACGATGCCTTCGCCAAACGGTACGTAGTATTGCGGCGGGCCGTTAGCAAAAGCCTGGCGCCGATGGACAATGCCCCATGGTCCATAAGAGGGGGGCAACCGTACCTCCGGTGGCGGGTCATCCGCTGCTTTTGTGACGTAACCTTCGTCTGTGCGCCAGTGCGTGTAGAGGCGCGTCCGAGGTGCCAGGGTGTGATCCCAGTCGTAGCCGACGAGCCGTTGGTTGGCGGCAACGGAAGGTGCGTATAAACGGTGTGCGGTGAAGGGTGGCTGCTCCATTACCGCAACGGGCACACTTGCCAGTAAGAGACGAGCCTGCTCATTCTCCGCCGGCAAGGGGCGCCCGTTATCGCTCTCATAGGCTCCGGTGTATAGGGCA
>JAICPS010000640.1 GCA_025929715.1 Anaerolineae bacterium
GGCAACAGGCGCGCAGCCTGTCTGGAGGGGAAACACAACGCGTCGCACTGGCGCGGGCCATGATCCTGGAGCCGGACGTCTTGCTGTTAGACGAGCCGACGGCCAATCTCGATCCATTTAATGTGCGAATCATCGAGACGATTATAAGCCGTCTAAATAAAGAAAAGAAAACGACGATCGTGCTGGTAACGCATAATATTTTCCAGGCGCGAAGATTGGCCCATCGGGTCTCGTTCTTGCTGGACGGAGAACTGGTCGAAACGACCGATAAGGCGACGTTTTTTGGATCGCCGCGAGACGCGCGGACCAAGGCGTTTGTAGCCGGAGACATGGTCTACTGATTCTTACACAAATGAATTGAGATGTTTGATGATTGTCGTAAGTTGTGGCAAGTGGTTGGCCCACATCATAGCCTGGCCATTGCACTAATCGTGCTGACCGCCGGTTGTTCAGCCCAAGAGTCTGCCGAGACCATGGGAACAGGCGAGACTAGCCCGGACCGTGTTATCCTGGCAACGACCACAAGCACGGAGGATTCAGGTTTGCTCGACGAAATTATTCCGCAGTTTGAGACGGAATCTGGTTACGACGTCGACGTCGTCGCAGTAGGAACCGGGCAGGCGCTGCAGCTTGGCCAAGACGGAAATGCCGATGTTGTGCTCGTTCATGATCCGTCGCGAGAGGACGCCTTTATGGAAGCGGGCCATGGCATGCGTCGTGAAGACGTCATGTACAATGACTTCGTCATAGTCGGTCCACCAGACGATCCTGTTGGGATTAAAGGCATGGAAAATGCACCGGCGGCGCTGGCGCAAATCGCCGGGGCGGAAGCGCCGTTTGTGTCTCGCGGGGACGATTCTGGAACTCACGGCAAAGAGCTCGCGCTGTGGGCGGAAGCGGGGATCGAACCGGCTGGTAATTGGTATACCTCGGCCGGCCAGGGCATGGGCGCCGTGTTGACTATAGCCGACGAGTTACATGCATACACCCTGAGCGACCGCGCCACCTATCTGGCGCGCACTCTGGAAGGCACTGAGTTGGAAATCGTCGTGGAAGGCCATCCGCTCTTGTTCAATTCCTATGGGGTCATGGCTGTAAACTCGGATAAGGGCGAGCACATTAACGCGGACGGCGCAACCGCCTTTATTGATTGGTTGATCTCAGTGCCGGTACAGGAGGCCATTGGTTCTTTTGGACAAGAAACGTTTGGGCAGTCCTTGTTCACACCTGACTCTAAGCCGTGGCGGGAGGCCAATTGAGGGGAGCTTTAGTCCCTCAACTCTTTCAGTTCGCGAAAGAGCTCCTGCTCGCGTTCGGTCAGGTTTGCCGGCAATTGAACCTGCACTGTGGCAAAAAGATCCCCCCGCTTCTCGGAATCCTGTAGCAGCGGCATGCCCAGCCCGGAAAGCCGGAAAACCCGGCCGCTGTCAGTCTCGGCCGGAATCGTGAGGCGTACCTGGCGGTCGAGTGACGAGACGGCAATTGAGCCGCCGAGAATAGCCGTATATAGATCGACAGGTACCGTCACGTGCAGGTCGTCCCCTTCGCGTGTAAACACGTCGTGAGGCAGAACCCTGACGACCAGATATAGATTGCCCGCTTCTCCGCCACCCACGCCGGGTTCGCCTTGCCCACTTAGCCGAATACGCGATCCTGTCTGCACACCGCGTGGTACACGAGCCTGGATGGTACGCCCGCCCTCATACTGGATGCTTCGTGTTGAGCCGTGAAATGCTTCCTCCAGCGTCACGTCAATCTGGTGCTCCAGATCGCGTCCGGCGCTGCGACGTGTACGCGGTTGGCGAAAGGTGGCCCCGCCGAAGTCAGTGCGGTAGCGGGCGCCGGCCGGCCCTGTGGCTCCTCCAAACAGTGTCTCGAAAAAGTCTGAGAAGCCTCCCGCGCCGCCAAACATTTGCTCGAATTCTTCGGGAGTGACATTGCGGTAGCCCGTCCCCCCGCCGGGCTGCGTCTGCCACTGTGCCCAATCAAAGTTTTCGGGGCGACCGCCGGCGCGCTCGTATTGGCGCCATTGTGCACCGAAACGGTCGTATTTTTCCCGTTTCTCTTTATCAGACAGAACCTCGTAAGCTTCATTAATATCCTTGAAGCGCTCCTCGGTCGTTTTGTCCTCCGGGTTAACGTCAGGATGGTATTTCCGCGCCAGCTTGCGATATGCCTTTTTTATCTCGGCGGCGCTGGCGTCTCTTTTGACGCCAAGAATGTCGTAATAGTCCTTATAATTCATAGTTTTCTATTAACTCGTGGTGAATCATATCCGCGCAGAGGCTATCGCAACTCATTTTATCGAATACACGAGAATATGCGACATGAACCAATTAAAAGGGCGGGTGTTAACCCGCCCTTACGTCAAAGAGCATTCTGAACCCTGGGTGCAGCCGACCGCCATACGCACCGGCGGATGCGCACGAGATGCTTTAGCTTGCAGCTTACATTTCCTGAAATTCGCCTTCGACAACCCCCTCATCTTCGTCATCGCGCTCCGGACCTTCAGTTGGACCGGCGCCAGGCTGAGTATCCTGCTGAGCCTGGTACATCTGCTGGCTCAAGGCGTTGGTTGCCTGCTGCAACTGCTCGGTAA
>JAICPS010000402.1 GCA_025929715.1 Anaerolineae bacterium
GATGGCCTGGCCTTTACGCGTGAAGATCATCACCTCGTACTCATCCCCGCCGTCCAGGCCCACTCCCAGCACGCTGTCGCCCTTGCGCAGGCCGATGACGCGAGCCCAGAGCGCCATCGAACTGGGCAGATCTTCGACTTTGAGGCGCTTGATCTTGCCGTGGCGCGTGACGATCACCACGTGCTTTGCTTCCTCGCCGATGATGCCGCCTCCCGCGATGATCTTACCCCGTATCGCGCCATTTTCTACCTGGATCACAGGCGCATGCCAGCCGTCGCCGTCCGTCGCCACCATCAGCACACGTTGCTGCGGTTCGGCGTACCACCGTCCTAGCGGTACCGGCGTCCGGCGGCTGGTCAGACCCAGCATGGCGCGATCGGCGTAGCCCGGGCTGTCGCGTCGCTCCGCTTCGTCGGGGTAAAGGCTGACGATCTGCGGCTCTGTCAGGTCCGCCGAGGTAACGGTCGTGCCCGCGTGCTCCTCGGCGTCCAGGATCAACGTGCGCCGTGGTGAAGCGAACTGCGTCTTGAGCGCTTCGGTCTCTGAGACGACCACTTTCAGGCGCGCGTCTTCGCTGTTGATCAGGCGCGTCAACTCTTTGATGCGCTTGTTCAGCTCTTTTGCTTCGTCGCGCAGCTTCTTCACTTCGAGGCTGGCAAGGTTGCCCAGCGGCATGGCCACAATGGCCGCCGCCTGCTCTTCGCTAAGCTTGAACTGCCGCTGCAGGTTGGTGCGCGCCGTGATTTTCGTCTGCGACTTTTTGATAGTAGCGATCACGTCGTCGATGGCGTCCAGTGCGATGAGCAGACCTTCCACGATGTGCAGCCGTTTGCGCAGCTTTTCACGCTCGTGCCGGCTGCGCCGCTCAATCACCTGCAGGCGGTGCGCGATAAAGTAGTGCAGCGCGTCCTGCAAGGAGAGATACTGCGGGCGCATACCGTCTTCTGTGGGCACCAGGGCCAGGATTTGCGCGCCAAACGTCTCGCGCAATTGCGAGTATTGCAATAACGCTTCGAGGACGACGTTGGGATCGTGCCCGCGGCTGGTCTCGACGACCAGGCGCATACCCTCGTGGTCGCTCTCGTCGCGCACGTCGCTGACGCCCTCGATGCGCCCGTTGCGCACTTCGGCGCCGATACGTTCCATTATCGTGCTCTTCTGCACCATGTACGGCAGCTCGCTGACCACGACGTTGTGCTTGCCGCCGCCCAGCGATTCGATCTCCACGCGCGCCTGCATGATCAGGCGGCCCTGCCCCGTTTCGTACATCATGCGGATGATGTCGTCAGGCGTGTCGCCGCCGTTCTGGCGGTAACGGAAGGCCAACCCACCGGTGGGGAAATCCGGACCCTGGATAAACTTCAACAAGTCGTCCACCGTAATTTTTTCACGCTGCGCCCATCGTCCCGCCATGTAGGAAATGGCGTCACAAAGCTCGCCCAGGTTATGCGGCGGAACGTTGGTGGCCATGGCGACGGCGATGCCTGAAGAGCCGTTTAACAGCAGGTTTGGCGCTACAGAGGGCAATACGGCCGGTTCCTGCAGGCTGTCGTCAAAGTTTGGCTGCCAGCGCACCGTGTCTTTGTCAATGTCTTGCAAAATCAGTTCCGCGAGCTCTGTCAGGCGCGCTTCCGTGTAGCGCATGGCGGCGGCGCCGTCGCCGTCGATAGATCCAAAGTTGCCCTGCCCGTCGATCAGCGGGTGGCGCATGGAGAAATCCTGCGCCATGCGTACCATGGCGTCGTACACTGACTGGTCGCCGTGCGGATGATATTTGCCCAGCACTTCGCCCACCACGCGTGCGCTCTTCTTGTGCGGCTTGTCGTGCGTCAGGCGCAGATCGTTGCCCATGGCATACAGAATACGCCGGTGCACGGGCTTCAGCCCATCGCGCACATCTGGCAGCGCCCGGTCCAGGATGGTGTCCATGGCGTACATCAGGACACTGCGTTCCAGGTCCTTACTTAGAGCGATTTCTTTAACAGGGGGTGCAGTTGCAGTTGCCATTATGCCTCTTGCTTCCACGCCTCCATAATCCACTCCTTACGCGCCGAAGAGTTGGAGCCCATCAGGAGATTTACATACTGCTGCGCGCGGTGCACATCTTCGATGTTGATGCGCACCAGGCGCTCGTCGCCCGGCTTGAGCGTCGTGCCGCGCAGCTGCTCCGGGTTCATTTCGCCCAGACCCTTATAGCGCTGCACGCCGGCTCCTTTGCCGATGCGCTTCACCGCGGCGTCTCGTTCTTTGTTGCTATAGCAATAGATCTCGCGCTTGTTATCGTAGACGCGATAAAGAGGCGCTTCGGCAATAAACAGGTGTCCGTGCTCGATCAGCGGGCGCATGTGACGGAAAATGAAGGTGTACCACAGCGCGCGAATATGAAAACCGTCCACGTCGGCGTCGGTCAGCAAGGCAATGCGCCCGTAACGCCGCTCGTCCACGTTAAAGTCGGCTCCCACGCCTGCACCTACCGCGGCGATAAAGGCCATAATCTCCTTGTTTTTGAGCACGCGCAGGATGTTCGTCTTTTCAGAATTGATGATCTTGCCGCGGTTGGCCAGGATGGCATGGTAGCGCCGGTCGCGCGCCTGCTTGCAGGATCCCCCGGCGCTGTCGCCCTCTACCAGAAATAGGATGCGTTGCGCCGCGGGCGTGCGCGGGTCGGTGTCGGCCAGTTTAGACAGGATCTGCGTGTCGTCCGGCGCGTCGAGCACGGAGCGGCGGATCACCAGTTGCCGCGCCTTCTTGGCCGCCTCGCGTCCCTTGGCCGCCGCCTCCGCCTGGCGCGCGATGGCATTGACAACGCCCTTCTTGCGCTCCAGAATCTGGCTGATCTCATTGTAGGTCACCGACATGGCCGCGCCCTGCGCGTCCGTTGAGGTCAGCGACTCCTTGGTCTGGCTGGAGAACTGCGGCGTCTTGCTCATGGTCACGTTCACAATAGCCGCCAAGCCCAGCAGCAAATCATCGCCGCGAATCGCTTTCTTCACGCTCGACAGGCGGTTAATCGCCTTGGTCAGCCCTGCCTGAAAACCGGACATATGCGTGCCGCCCAACGGCGTGGGAATGCCGTTGACGAAGCTGTATAGCTGCGCCGTGTCGCCGTCCTTGCTGTACTGCATGGCGACTTCGATCGTGATTCCCGGATGCTCTTCAGAGCGCCCCTTAAACGTAATCGTGTCGTGCAGTGGGTCCAGACCTTCGTTGAGGAAAGCGATATAGTCCAGAAGCCCATTCTCCGAATAAAATATACGCAGATCTGGCTTCTTGCCGCGGCGATCTTCCAGCTCGATGCGCAGTCCCGGATTGAGATAAGCAAACTGCTGGTACTGCAAGCTAATGAAGTCCACGTCCCAGGGCGGCTCGCCGTTCCACTCCATACTCTCGGCGTCAAACCAACTCCGTTCCGGCAGGAAGCTGATTTCGGTGCCCGTGCCAATGGAGAGATCGGGCTTAATGTCCACTTTTTTGCGCCCTTCCTTCACGGTGGCGGCGGAACCGTTTTCGCCGAAGTCGAGGTGGGTACTTGCCGAAATCTCCGCCACGGGCTTTTTCTCGCCCGGGTTAAAAATCTGCACGCCACCCTTGTGCTCTCCGCCGCGCTCGAACGATTGTTGGAAAATCAGGCCGCCGCGGCGCACGGAGACGTTCAGCCAGCGGCTCATGGCGTTGGCTGCCTTGGCCCCTACACCGTGCAGGCCCCCGCTGGAGGCATATGCCTTACCCCCATCGAATTTGCCGCCCGCGTGCAAAACGGTCAGCACTTGCGTCAGGGCGCTCATGCCGGTGTCTTTTTTCCACTCTACTGGGATGCCGCGCCCATCGTCCCACACGGTGACAGAGCCGTCTTGCTCCAGGGTGACGCGGATGAGACTGCCGTAGCCGTTCATGACCTCGTCGGCGGCGTTGGAGAAAATCTCTTTTAGAATGTGGTGCAGACCGTACTTACCGTTGTTGCCGATGTACATGCCCGGCAACTTGCGTACCGCTTCCAGCCCTTTAAGCTGTTTTATGCTTTCCGAGGTATAGCCACTCTTACGCTTTGCCATGCCCTGCTTCCCTTTTTTCCCGACCTGTTTCTCGATCTATCATCCTACATTATAGCACACTTGTTCGACTTTGTCTCCTAAAATCGGTCCCAAACTTGACAAATGCCGGCTTACCCCTGAGCATAAAGATAGTCATTCTGCGGTTCATTTGCAACCAGCTAATCTGGTTTCGCCTCTTGAGGGAAAGTTGGCACGATTGAACAAGGCCCAAAGTGACGAGCGGAGATTTCCAGCGCCTTTCCTTTTTCTGCTGCTACCACTCCTGTTAGCCTTGCCCGTCATCGCTCTCTCGTGGCGCTACGGCTTCGACGGCCTGTACGGCCAGGACGCTTATGCTTATTACAACTATGCCGTCGGTCCTTTGCGCGAGAGCCTGCTGGCGCTAGACCCGCTGGCGCCGTTTTACTGGCCTCCGGGCTATCCCTTATTAGTGACTTTGCTCTCTTTCCCGCTAGGGCCGGCGCCGCTCGCCGGACAGATCGTGAGTCTCGTCGCCGGGGCGTTGGTTCCAATGTTTACGGCACTGCTGGCTTACGAGTTATGGGCGCCTCTTCCCGAAGCAGGGCCACCAGA
>JAICPS010000283.1 GCA_025929715.1 Anaerolineae bacterium
CGCCGTTTGTATAGTACTTGAGGAGGTCACCCTGGCGAAAGTGCGGCTCGCCCACCGGCGGAGCAGGTATGGTGGCGGTAACTTCCAGTGAGACGGACAGATCGGCCCTACCCGGCCAATCGTCCAATGAAGCAAAGGCAGTCTGCCAACGCCGGCACAGTTCGGGGTCGTTGGTCGAGCCAGATATACCAATGCCGTGCAGATCCCAGCGCATAAGCAGCTGACGGTTCTCTGCTTTTTCGTTCAAGGCTACACGGCTACGCTTTGCGCAATTCGGTAAACTTCTTGCGGAATTTGGCTAGCTTGGGCGCGACAACGACCATGCAGTAAGGTTGGTTCGGGTTGTTTTCGTAATAGTCCTGGTGATAATCCTCTGCCGGGTAAAACTCGTCTAACGCCGTCACTTCGGTGACGATAGGATTGGCAAAGGCGCGTTCTCCTTCCAATTCTGCGATGATTTCTTCAGCTGCGCGCCGTTGTTCTTCGTCGTGGTAGAAAATGGCCGAACGATATTGCGTGCCCACATCGGCGCCCTGGCGGTTCAGTGTGGTGGGATCGTGAATCGTGAAAAAGATTTCGAGCAGATCACGGTAAGTGACGACATTCGGATCGTAAGTGATCTGCACCACTTCGGCGTGTCCCGTTCTGCCCGAGCACACCTGCTGGTAGCTAGGATTAGGCATCTCGCCTCCGGCATAACCGGATACAACGCGCTGTACGCCCTGAAGTTCATCATAGACAGCCTCGAGGCACCAGAAACAACCCCCGGCCAATGTGGCTACCGCATTTCCCTGCCGTCCGTTGGTATCTGAAGTCATGGAGTGTTCCTCACTTGGTTAATATAGGACCGGCGTAGTTGGAGCTGCCGGACCACGTTCGATATAGATCGTTTCTTTCGCTCCGCGCCATGAACTATTATAGTATACTGTCTACTTTCTCGGAAACGCCAGCATCCGCAGGTAAGCCAGTTCCCGGGAACGTTAAGCTCGCGACAGGAGCATATCTTTGGACCCTATCAGCAGACTCAAACAGGCCCCGAATGTCACTTTTCAAACTGTCGCCGGAGAGGCGATTCTAATCCGTTTGGATACCGGTACTTATTTTTCACTCAACAAAGTCGGCACCGAATTCTGGGAGATGCTCGAAGGTTCACAAACCATCGAGGAACAAGCGGCGTCGCTGGCGGCGAAATACAACGTAGACCTTGAAATAGTGCGGGCTGATCTCCTGGAGCTTGCCACGGCACTACTCGAAGAAAAGCTGGTGGAGATTGCCTGAAAGTGCGGGAGGCTGGCCATGGGGATTCGCCTGAAGCATCTTTGGTTAGGGCTGTCGGCGCTGCCCGGCCTGTTGAGCAGCAAACGCCAGCGCTTGTTGCTGCGCGAGATGCGCGCTCTCAGCAGGCAATTGCCGCAAATTATGCAGCTGGCCCTGCCTCAGGCGATGCAACGGCTAGCACCATGCTCGGACAAAATTGAAATGGACGAGGGGGACGTGCGCCGGCTGGCGGATTTCGCGGCGCTCCTGGAGCGGAACTCGCCACTGGGATTTTGCCTGCGACGCTCTTTGCTTCGCTATCACTTTTTAGGTCGCGCCGGCATACCATTGAGCGTTGCCTTTGGCGCGCGGCGGCGAGAGGGGACTGCCCAACGAACCATTGCTGGCCATGCCTGGGTCACGCTCGAAGACCGCCCCTACTGTGAAGCAGACGAGCACTGGCGCGACTATCATGTCGTGTATCGCTGGCCGCAAGGGGAGTGATTGAATGTGTGGCATTCTAGGCTTGCTGGCGCCAGATATCGACCGGCAGGAGCTGATGCAGGCATCGCGCTTGCTGGTCCATCGCGGCCCCGATGACGCCGGTATTTACGAGGAAGAGGGCGTGGCGCTGGCAGCGCGCCGGCTGAGTATTATCGACCTGCCCGGCGGGCGCCAACCGCTGTGTAACGAAGATGGTACCGTATGGATCACTTATAACGGCGAAATCATCAACGCGCCACTCTTGCGCCGCGAACTACAGCGCGCCGGGCACATCTTCCGCACGGAAAGTGATACCGAAGTAATCGTCCACGCCTACGAAGCTTGGGGCGACGACGCGGTGCGTCGCCTGAGGGGCATGTTTGCCTTTGGCCTTTGGGACGCCCTAAACAGGCGTCTGTTGCTGGCCCGCGACCGTTTTGGCGTAAAACCTCTTTACTATGCACGTCAGGGTAATCGCTTTGCCTTTGCCTCCGAGATCCAGGCGTTGCTGGCAGTTATGCCCTACCTGCCTCGTCGCGCCAATCACCTTGCGCTGTGGCGTTTGTTCGAGCTGGGTTACGTTCCCTCACCCCTCACGGCGTTTGACGGCATTTTGCAGTTACCGGCGGCGCATGTAATGAGTGTAGAGGATGGGCTGGACACGACGCGCGCCTACTGGCAGCTCAGCTTTCCGACCTCACGACATTACCGCACACTGTCGGGGGCGGAGGCCCACGACGAGTTTGCGCAGCGTCTGCACGAAGCCGTCGACGCCTGGCGGCTGAGTGACGTGCCGGTAGGCTCACTGCTCAGCGGCGGAATCGATTCGTCGGCGCTGGCGGCGCTCCTGACGGAGCTGCGTGGTGGGCCAATCCATACCTTCAGCATCGGTTTTGCTGCGGCCTCCCACGATGAACGCACAGAGGCGCGCGCCACCGCGCGCCATCTGCGCAGCCTGCACCACGAGCTGATCTTTGACGAAGATGACTTTGATAAGCTGCCCCAGGTTGTGCGCCATTTGCAGACGCCGCAATGTTCGGCGACGTCCGTGCCTCTTTTTCTTCTCTACCGCGCCTGTCACGAGGCCGGCTTCAAGGTGATTATGACCGGCGAGGGCGCCGACGAGCTGCTGGGCGGCTACCATTGGTTCGACGGCGATCGTAGACTGCGCCCGTTGCTGGTCATGCCGGGCCTGCTTCGCAACCTAGTGGCCCGCTTGCCGCTGCCCGTTTCCGCCGGAGGACGGCGCGTGCTTGCCCGCGGCAGTGGCGTGCCAGCGGCGCGTTACGCGCTGTGGCAGGAGACCGGTTCGCCCGGACAGCGTCGAACGCTGCTGCAAGTGGGCGGCGCCCCGCCCATCCACCGGCGCTGGGGCGAGGATTTCCGCGAAGCCTTGCAGGGGCGCCACCCGCTGAACCAGTTCCTATTTCTCGATGCTCAGACGCGCATGGTTGATTTCATCAACTTTGAGGTCGATCGCATGAGCATGGCGCATTCCGTGGAAGCCCGCCCGCCATTTCTCGACCACCAGCTCTGGGAATTCTGCGCTACGCTGCCTCCGGCGCTCAAGTTGGGCGCTGCAGGTAATAAGCTTCTGCTGCGTCGGGCGATGGTGAGCCGCCTGCCCCAGGCCGTGCGCCAACGCCCCAAACAGGGGCTCGCGACGCCACACGCCGCCTGGTGGCGTCGCGAGCGGCTGCCGGCCTGGGCCGAAGACGCCCTGCATCCGGCGGCGCTGTCCCAGACCGACTACTTTCACGGCCCGACCGTCGCGCGCCTACGGCGCGAACACCAGCGCGGCGTCGCCGACCACAGCCGCCTGCTTATGGGCGTGTTGACGACGCAGGTGTGGTATGAAGAAATGGGTATTAGGGATTGAACTTCGCAATCGCTGCCTACAATCTCCAATTCGGCGGAAAAGACCAGCTAGATCCCATCACCCGCGTTCTGCAGCACGTGGATGCCGACGTCGTGACGCTAACTGAAGCCGACAATCACGGGGTGGTACAGACGCTGGCTGAACGGCTTGAGATGTTTTCCGTATGGGCCGAGGGTAGTGGCGACCGCCACATCGCGACGTTGTCCCGTCATCCGATCGAGTCATGGCAGATTTATAACACGCCTCCGCTGACTCAGGCGGCGCTCGCGACGCGCCTGGCGTTGCCCCACGGCTCTCTAACCATTTACGGCATTCATTTCTTACCTTTTTTGCTGCTGCCGTTCGAGATTCGTCGCTGGCAGGCCGTGGGCCGGCTGTTGCAGATCATCGCATCAAGCCGCCCCGGCCCACACCTGATTGCCGGTGACCTGAATGCCATCGCCCCCGGCGATCGCGTGCTGCAGCGTCGCAATCCGCCGCGCATGCGCCGCGTCATGGCCCTGCAACTTTTCATTATCTTTCGCCTGGCAATTCCGCGGCTGTTGCGAGCCGGCTACGTGGACTGTTTCCGGCAATTGCATCCCGATGAGGACGGTTTTACCTGGATGCCGGGCAACCGCACCACGCGCTACGATTACATCCTGGCGCCGCCGCATCTATCGCCGGCCCTCCGCGCCTGCCGTGTGGTGTACGACGCGCCTTTCGTAGAGGTTGCCTCCGACCATTTTCCCCTGGTGGCTCAATTCGACTTGGCGCCGGCAATCTGGGATCGAGCGGCTTCACAGCTTGCTGGTGGTGCAACCGAGTAGCGAAACCTGTAGGGGCGGTTCGCCAACCGCCCCTACGTGTCTACCGCAATTGAAATGAAACACATCCTTTACGAAATCCACATGCTGGTAATTTCGCCCGTCCAGTCGTCTCCGTCCTTCGTGTACTCAATCGTAAAGCCGCCGCCGCTGAGATAGGCGGTATCTGAATCCGCGGCTATAGCCCACGTATTACTCAACGAGACCGTCGCTTCTTCCGCCGATTTTGCACTCAGTTCATCAAAGCGCAGGAATAGAAAATCGCCTTCGGCATCGGCCTTCGCCTGAATCTCTTCAGGGGTCAGCAGCTCAAGGGTGATACCGGGTAGTTCCGGAACGAGCGCCGGATCAATGTTCTCCGTAGACAGGACCACATTCGCCGGGTCGGCGATCAGGCCGAAGTCAGGAATCTCCTGATCAATCAAGGCTCGTTCCAACGTCAGGCGCATCAGTTCGGCGCGTTCCTCGTCGGTAAGCAAAGCCTCTTCACCCTCCGGCTCTTCTGTTTCAGGATCCATCACGTTGTCCTGCTCCAGCGTGAACGTTTCGGTCACGCCGTTGACGTCAACCGTGTACGTGCCTGCTTCAAGTCCCAAAATATCAAGCGCTACGGACTCCGAAAAGAAGCGCAGTTCCATCGTGCACACTGCGTCGGCGGGCCGCGTTGTCTTCACCATTATGTGGAAGGTATCGCCTTCACGCTCCACAGTGATTGGCATAAGCTCGGTGCAGCCGTCGCCCAACTCACCGTCGATCTGTACCCTCGCCTGGAGAGGCCAGGATTCCATCAACAGGATGTCTATCTCGGTGATAACCGCGTCCTTGATAATCACATCCTCTTCAGCGTCCTCACCGTCCTCGTCAGGCGCCGGCGTCGCGGTGGGATCGTCACTGCTCACTGGCTCGTCCGGCGACTCCGTAGGCGTTGGGTCATCACTTGCCGCCGGTTCGCTTCCGGGCGTTCCGGTACAGGCAGCAACGAATACGAGCAAAAGCGCCAGAATGATCGTCGTGCGCAGTATGGTTACTGTTTTCTTTCTCATGCTTCAATCTTCTCCTTATAACGTGGAAACTTCTACTTTCCACCTTACATGCATGGTGTATATATTCCGTTACACACTGCAGACGATGCGCACTTCAAATTTGTTCCGCGGGCTCAGGTCTCCTCGTTGCTTGCTCATTCTTTTGGCGGCGCTATACTAATAGCCTGTACCCAGTGAATCTCATGTCATTCGCGCCGAATAACTTGGCCGCGATCATCAAAGTATCGGGAAGCTACGGCGCTGGCGGATTGTTGGCATTGGCAGTAGTTTTGAGGTTGTCGCCGACGGCCTCAAGCATGACGGTATTTCCAATATTTTGGAAGTCACCGGCGGGTGGCTTATTCATTTGTCGAAAGAAGAATAAGGAGGTTAAGAGATGAGCTTGAAACGAAATGGTCTGATGGTGATTTTGATTTTGTTGCTTGGCCTGGCCCTTGCGGCCTGCCAGGAAGAGCCGCCACCTGGCGGACAGGTGGAAGTGACGCGCCTGGTCGAGGTCACACGTATCGTCGAGCCGCCCGCTGAGGATGGTGAAACGGACGGCGAGGAAGCGCCACCTGGACCGGTAGGCGCAGGCGCCATATTGCAGCGCGTACGGGACCGCGGGCGGCTGGTGTGTGGCGCGCGCACGGACCTTCCCGGCTTTGGCTACCTTGACGAAGACGGTAATAATGCGGGCTTCGACATCGACACCTGTCGCGCCATCGCCGTTGCACTGTTTAACGATCCCAACGCCGTCGAGTTCGTTCCGTTGACTGCCGACGACCGCGGTC
>JAICPS010000277.1 GCA_025929715.1 Anaerolineae bacterium
AATGGCGGCGCCCGCGTCGTGCGTCACCTCCAGGGTGCGCCAGGCTGGCGAACGCTGCTGCCGGTGTTTTTCGATCCGCCGCCGCATCTCGTCGTCCCCAACTTCGGCGGTCGCCACATAGAGCACCTCGTCGCCGCCAATCTCGCGGGCGCGCGCCTCGGCAAACCGGCTTTTTCCACTGCGGGCTCCACCGAGGACGAATATCAGTTCTCCCATCGTTCGCTACCTCAAGCCCATCGTACCGTAAAAAAGACCAGCGCCAGCGCCTCCGCGGCTTCGCACAAAGCGCCGTAGGTGTCGCCGGTGAGGTCCGGCAGGCGACGCAGAAGATACACGGCGAGCAACAATGTGGCTGTTACCGTAACGACCAGGGCAGCAAGTCCGCGCCAACCGTCTAGTAGGGCGGCTGCAACGGTAATGCCGCTCGCCAGAACGACGTGCGGCAGGCGCAAATTGTCTTTAATGTCACGACCCAGCCCCTGCTCGCGCGCATAAGGGAAGGCAAACATCGCCAGGACCATCGCCCATCGCCCCAGAACGGGCGCGAGCAAGAGGGCAAGAGAACCGGCCGGCAAATTGGCAAGGGCAGCGTACTTCGTCAGCAGCAACAATCCGCCTCCCGCAACGCCAAAAGCGCCGGTGCGAGAGTCGCGCATAATCTCGAGCCGCCGCTCCGGCGTCCACCCGCCAAAAAGGCCGTCACAGGTGTCTATAAAGCCGTCGAAGTGCAGGGCTCCGGTGAGAACAATCCAGGCGATCAACACGCCAACGGCTAACACCTCCGCCGGCAGGAACCGGCCCGCACCCAGGCGCAGCCCCAAAAGTGCCACGCCCAGGGTCAGGCCAACAAGCGGATACCAGCCGGCCGCCCGGCCCAACTCTGCGGGCGTCAGAGTGCGGCGCACCAGGGGCGGCAGGATGGTCAAGAATTGAAAGGCGGCCAGGAGGGATATCATTCTCTTATACTGTCCGTTGGCGCGATGCGTGTAATCTTACGCGGCGACCCTCCCCACCCGCAAATGCAAAGGCCAGCGCACCAGCCGTTCCTGCTCCGCGTCGCCCCACTCTTCCTGCAATTCATCGATGATCTCGTGCAGCGGATGGCGCCCTTGCTGCTCAGCATAGTTGCGGGCGGCCGACCAGCTTGAGAGGAAGCCCAACAGCGCCGCCAGGTTCCACGTTGCCCGCGCCTCGAACGGCGGCGTTTCAATTTCGGTAAAGGGAAACGGGAGCGTCCGGTAGCGTTCTTCCAGGTAACGGATCCTTTCCGGCCAATAGCCCGCCAGCGTCTGACGGTAATACCGTTCCAGGCAGGCGTCTACCGCTGGCTCAATTAGCGAAAGATGGTAGGTCCACACCGCCAACACCGCGCCCGGTTTGCTGACGCGGCGAACCTCCGCGTAAAAAGCTTCGAAGTCAAACCAGTGTACCGCCGTACCCACGGTAGTCAGATCGACGCATCCGGCAGCAATGCTCGTATTCTCCGCCGCCTCCACCGCATAGCGCACGCGCTCGTGCACAAACGCATGCTCAATCTGCTCCGCGCTGGCATCCGTCGCCACGACTTGCTCGAATTGCTGCGCCAATGCCACCGCCGCCTGACCATTACCCGTGCCGCAATCCCAGGCCAGCTCGCGCCCCGGCGCCAGCGATGCCAGGTACTCAAAGAGAGCCTGTGGATAACTGGGACGGTGCGCCGCATACGCCTCCGCGAGTTGCGAAAAATGATCCTCAAAACCCAATCTCTTACCTCCCAATTTATCTCCGTCTGTGAGCGACTATGCTATTATTTACCTGCCTATTTACAGCATAGCAAACGTGTTCTCGCAATCAAACAGTAATTTCATTTGAAGGAAATTGACTTTGCCTGCTATTGCGATTGCCAATCTGGATCAAGTCAGTAATCAATGGCTCACACAAGTTTTGACCGACAGCGGAGCATTGATTGCCGGTTCTGTCACTGCATTCACCTTGAGGCGCGACGAGCGTCGCCTGTCGGAGGTGGGCTATTTAGAGCTTGTTTATTCTCCTGACGCGAAGGGAGCTTGCCCCGCAAATCTCTTTCTTAAGATCTGCGCCACCGATCTTAACGGCGACTTTCTGGGCCCATCCGAGGTTAATTATTACGCCAGGGACTACGTTGGGGTAGAAGGGTTGCCCATCCTCACCTGCTACGACGCCGTCTATTCGGCCGAGCTGGGCGCTTACCACATTCTGCTTGACGACGTCTCGGCTACCCATCGCGAAAGCCACGGTAGAATGCCGACCCTTGATTATGGGCTGGCATTGGCCGAAGGGCTGGCGCGCATGCACGCGCTCTGGTGGGGCGCGGCGCGCCTGGCGGCGGGTGGAGAGCCAATTCCCACCGCCGCGCATATCGAGCGCTACGTGAGCATTGCCCGCGCGGGTTTGCAACCGATGCTGGAAAGCTGCCGAGACGAGATTGACAGTCGCTGGGAAATAGCCTTATTCGATATTTTTGACCACCATCCGGCCAAAATGGTGGAGCGAACGGCGAACGGCAATGGCTTCACGCTGGTTCACGGCGATGCCAATCCCGGCAACATCCTGGCGCCGGTTCACGGTGACAGACCAGTTTACCTGATAGACCGCCAGCCGTTTGACTGGAGTCTCACCACCTGGATTGGGGCGAGCGACATCGCCTATATGACAGTGCACTGGTGGGAGCCAGACGTGCGTCGAGAATTGGAGATACCCATTCTACGGCGCTATCACGACCACCTGCTGGCGAACGGTGTGACTGATTACTCTTGGGAACAGCTACTTCTAGATTACCGGCTCTCCGCCGTCCAAAGCGTGTACGTCGCCAGCGAATGGTGTCGCTTCGAAGACGATTGCGCCGAGTTGAAGTGGCTCTGGTTGATGCAGCTACAGCGAGCGATGACCGCCTTCTTCGACCTGGACTGTGGCGGCCTCTGGCGCTGATGGTGTAGAGATGCCGAGTGATAATCTCCAATCTCGCCCGAACGGCGTTCGGTCAATCTCCCGCTCTCCAATCTCCATTTATACAATTCGCACCAAAATCCCCCCTCCACTGTTGTGCAACATTGACACTGGACAAATATTCCGGGGTTCGTTACACTCAAAAAACGTTATGATTTCTGCCCACATTCTCCTTATCGCTGTCCTTCTTATCGGCCTGTTCCTTATTCTTATTGAGGAACTAAATACGCATGGGCAGCCGAGGATGTAGCGGTTTAGAAACGACAAGAACCAGAAACTCGAAGGGCTGTCTCCAGAGACAGCCCTTTTTTTGTTTATAGTTGAGGTAAGCCATGCGTTCTGACCGTTTGAAAAGTGGCTACGATCGCGCCCCCGCCCGCGCCATGCTCAAAGCGGTGGGCTTCACCGACGAGGATTTAGCCCGCCCGCTGATTGGCGTGGCCAATACCTGGATCGAAATCGGCCCCTGCAACTTCCATCTGCGCCGCGTGGCAGCCAAAGTGAAGGAAGGCATCCGTGCCGCCGGCGGCACACCCATGGAATTTAACACCGTCTCCATTTCTGACGGCATTACCATGGGCACCGAGGGCATGAAAGCCTCGCTGATCAGCCGCGAGGTGATTGCCGACTCAATCGAGCTGGTGGCGCGCGGCAATCAGTTTGATGCCGTGGTGGCGCTCTCCGGCTGCGACAAGACTATCCCCGGCACGATCATGGCCCTGGCGCGCCTGGACATTCCCGGCCTCATGCTCTACGGCGGCTCCATCGCGCCGGGCCGCTTCGAAGGGCGCGACGTCACCATCCAGGATGTCTTTGAAGCCGTCGGCGCTTACAAGGCCGGGCGCATGAGCGAAGAACAGTTCAAGGCCCTGGAAAATGCCGCCTGTCCGGGCGCGGGCGCCTGTGGCGGCCAATTCACGGCCAACACCATGGCCACTGCGGCCGAGTTTCTGGGCATTGCCCCCATGGGCAGCGGCAGCGTGCCCGCTACCGTGCCCGAACGCGACGAGGTGGCAGTCAACGCCGGCAAACTGGTCATGGATCTCTTTGCCAACGGCATCTCGCCGCGGCAGATCCTGACGCGCCGGGCGCTGGAAAATGCCATTGCCGCCGTCGCCGCGACCGGCGGCTCCACTAACGCCGTGCTGCACCTGCTGGCCATCGCCCACGAAGCCGGCGTGGCGCTGGACATCGAAGACTTTGACCGCATCAGCGAAAAAACACCGCTGCTGGCTGATCTCAAGCCGGGCGGCCGTTTCGTGGCCCACGACCTGCACCGCGCCGGTGGCATTCAGCTCGTCGCCCGCCGCCTCGTTGAGGGCGGCTATGCTTACGGCGACAGTATCACGGTCACCGGACGCACCTTGGGCCAGGAAGCAGCCACAGCGCAGGAGACGCCCGGACAAGAGGTTGTGCGTGCCCTGAACAACCCTCTCAAGCCCAATGGTGGTCTGGTTATTCTAAAGGGCAACCTGGCGCCTGAAGGCTGCGTCGTGAAAGTCGCCGGGCACGATATGCGCAGCCACAGTGGGCCCGCGCGCGTCTTCGACTGTGAAGAGGACGCCTTCGCGGCCGTGCAGGAGGGCCATATCAAGGGCGGCGACGTGGTTGTGATTCGTTACGAAGGGCCGAAAGGTGGCCCCGGTATGCGCGAAATGCTCGGCGTGACCGCGGCCATCGTGGGCGCTGGCCTTGACGACTCCGTCGCGCTGCTCACCGACGGCCGATTCTCCGGCGCCACACATGGGCTCATGGCCGGACACGTAGCGCCCGAAGCAGCGGCCGGTGGCCCAATCGCAGCCGTACACAATGGCGACACGATTACTTTCGACATCGATCAGCGTTGCCTTAACGTAGACCTTTCTGACGAAGAATTACACGAGCGACTCGGTCGCTGGCAGGCTCCCCCGCCGCGCTATACCTGGGGCGTCATGGCCAAATATGCGCGGCTCGTCAGTTCGGCATCAAAGGGAGCGGTGTCGGGATAAGAGGAGAAACTGGAGAACCTTATGAAGAAAACTGGCGCTGAAATCATGTGGGAATGTCTGGTCCGGGAAGGCGTGGAGGTTGTTTTTGGCTATCCCGGCGGAGCGATCATGCCGGCTTATGATGCGATGCTCAATTATCCCATTCACCACGTGCTTGTGCGCCACGAGCAAGGCGCCTCGCACATGGCCGATGGTTACGCCCGCGCCACGGGCAAGGTTGGCGTGGCCATGGCTACTTCGGGACCCGGCGCCACGAACCTGGTCACGGGTATCGCCACGGCCATGATGGACTCTTCGCCGGTGGTTTGTATTACAGGGCAGGTGCCCGCCAGCCTCATCGGCGGTGACGCGTTTCAGGAGACGGATGTCACGGGCATCACGCTGCCCATCACCAAGCACAATTTCCTGATCACCAGCGCTGACGAAGTCGCCGAAGTGGTGCGTGAAGCGTTTTATATTGCGCGCAGCGGCCGGCCGGGTCCGGTGCTCATCGACTTTTGTAAGAACGCTCAGATCGAACAGGCGGAGTTCAGCTACCCCGAACAGCCGCACATGCTTGGGTACCAGCCGCCGCAGCACGCGCCAGTGGAGGACGTCAAGCGGGCCGCGCAACTGATCGCCGAGGCCGAGCGTCCCGTGATTCTAGCGGGGCACGGCGTCCTCAACTCTGGCGCCATGCAGGAGCTGCGCGACTTTGCCGTCAAGACCCAGACGCCGGTGGCCATGACGCTGTTGGGTCTGGGCGGCTTGCCGGCATCCCATCCCCTCAGCCTGGGCATGATGGGCATGCACGGCGAAGCATTTTGCAACAACGCCATCCAGCAGGCCGACCTTTTGCTGGCCTTTGGTATGCGCTTCGACGACCGCGTCACCGGGAACCTGCGCACCTACGCGCCGCGCGCGCGCAAGATTCACGTGGAAATCGATCCCTCGGAGGTGCACAAGAACGTGCGCGTCGACGTGCCCCTGGTCGGCGACCTGCGCACCGTGCTCAACGACTTGCTGCCACTCGTGGAGCCCGGCGATCACGAGGAATGGCTGGAGCAAATCGCCGCGTGGAAAGAGGATACCGTCCAGCGCGACATCATGGCCTGGCCCGAAGATGGCCTGCTCTACTCCTCTCATGTCATTCGCGATATCTGGCAGTTCACGGAGGGCAACTCTGTCGTCACCACGGACGTGGGCCAGCACCAGATGTGGGCCGCCCAGTACTATCATTTCGAGCAGCCGTACCGCCTGATCACTTCCGGCGGCGCCGGGACCATGGGTTTTGGCATGCCCGCCGCTATCGGCGCCTGGTTCGGCCACAAAGAGCGCGAGATCTGGGCGATCGTCGGCGACGGCGG
>JAICPS010000572.1 GCA_025929715.1 Anaerolineae bacterium
CCTCGGCGACGCTGCGCAGATTTGGCTCGCCCGGCGGCTCTGCTCGCTCAGGCATATCTTCGGCGGCGATCGGCGCGCCCGGCGACGCCAGGCCGGCCGTGCCGTAGAGCGCCGTGGTGGGCAGCGTCGTCCAGTAGTTTTGCCAGCCGTAGTGCGCGTGCAGCGCTTCCTGCTCTCGCCGCGAGACCGGTTCGACTAGATCCACCTCCGGGCTGTTCTCCACCTGCTCTTGCGTCAGATTCACAGGCAGCACGCCACCCTCCCAGCTTGGTTTACCAATCGACTGCGGCGAGATCAGCACCTCGCGCCCAAAGAGCCAGGGTCCGGTATCGATCACCAAATAGCGAATCGTCCAGGCCCGGTCGTCAAATAAAAAATCTTCCACCGAGCCAATCTCCCCGTCCGTGGCCTGAATATCGTATCCGAGTAAATCGTTTAGCGTGCGGAGCATGATCTTAACCTCCTCGAATCTATTGGTCGTCTTAGGTGCCCGGCACTTTTGAAGTGCCGGACACCTGCAATCCTAGACGCAGCCGCACAACGACGCATGTGCCACGATACAACCGCGCGGTTATATGATGGGTACAAAAGGGACTAGACTGAAGTGAGGAAAGAAGTGAAACAGAGGCGTATGTTTACACAGAGCTACACAGAGCTTTTCCTCTCTGTGTAACTCCGTGTAGATCTCAGTGGATCTCCGTGTAACGTCTTTGTTTTGTGCTCCGACGAAGACAAATCACCGCCCTGGCAAAAACGCATTCGTAAACGCCTCACGCACGTCCACCGCGCTCGATAGCGCCTGATATTCCAACAGCATTTCCGCCAGCGCCTGCCACTGCTCCGCCGTCTGCCAGCCGGGTCCGTTTTGCTCGGTGACTGCCGAATCGTAGTCTGCAAACTCGGCGTCCATCATGAAGCGCATGTGCTCCGGATCGGCCCCTTCCCCCGTATACTGCAATACGATCCGCACCGCTTCTTCCGGATTGTCGCGGGCATAATCGATGCCCCGCAGAACGGCAGCCATAAAGGCGCGCAGCATTTCCGGCTCCTTCTCCACCAGCGCCTCCGTCGTCACGTAGGCCAGGCCCAGCGTCGGCACGCCATAATCGGCGGCGTCCCACAGGGTCAACTCATAGCCCCAGCTGCGGATCAGGTTCGGCTCATTGGACTTAAATACCGGGTATACGTCCACCAGCCCCTCCGTGAGCACGCGAGGGTCAAAGCCGACGTTCACCAGCTCGACCTCGCCAGGGTCCAGACCGGCCGCCTCTATAATGGCAAAAACGTCCGGCGGCGGCGTGCCTTTGAAGCCAACCGTACGTCCCCGCCAATCTGCGGGCGATTCGATGCCCGAACCGGCGAGCGCCACGTAAGCCTGCTGGCCCCGCTGCCCAATTAACCCAATGGAGACCAGCGGCAGGCCGGGGTCGGCGCGGCGCTGGAGCAGAATAGCTGCATCCTGCGTGGTCACGTGCACCTCTCCCGCCGCCAGCAACTGCAAATGCTCCCCACCGCCCGCCGAATGCTGGATCGACACCTGCAACCCTTCATCCGCAAAAAACCCCTTCTCCTGCGCCACGTAAGCGCCGACAAAAGGCAGGTTCGCCTGCGGCCTGAAGCCGGCCATGAAGGTGAGGGTCATGGGTTCCGGTTCGGCGGCGCGGCAGGCGGTGAGGAGGAGGGTGATGAGGAGAACTGTAAAACGAGTTTGTAACTCGTTTCTCCGGCAGCGATTTACAAAATCGCTGTACACCTTACCCACCTCTACCCCAAAACAAGAAGCGCCGCTCCAAAGTGACCACGGCCTGATATACCGCCGTGCTGATCATCGTCAGCACAAACACCGCGGCGAAGAGGGACGGCATGTT
The DNA here is from genome assembly GCA_025929715.1 of Anaerolineae bacterium. GTDB lineage: Bacteria > Chloroflexota > Anaerolineae > Promineifilales > Promineifilaceae > JAAYYY01. The sequence goes on from JAICPS010000572.1 coordinate 1,869, forward strand.
GAGGTTGGTATAAGCCAGCCACATCATGCGTCCCAGTCCGCCAGACGCGCCCATCCACTCCGCGACGACAGCGCCAATCAGGGATAGCGGGGCGACCACGCGCAGGGCGGCGAAGAGGTAGGCTCGCGCCGCGGGCCAGCGCACGTGGACGAAGATCTCACGTGGCGTGGCGTCCAGCGAGCGCATCCAATCGATGATGGCGCGGTCCGCCGCCCGAAAACCGCTGAGCGCGTTGATCAGAACCGGAAAAAATGTGAGCAACGCCGTGACGATCACCTTGGGTCCGGCTCCAAAGCCCAGCCAGATGGTCAGAATGGGCGCGATGGCGATGATCGGCGTCGATTTAATCAGAATAGCCAGCGACATCACGCCTTGCTCCAGCCGCTCCCAGAAGTTGATGAGCACCGCCAGCGCCAACCCAATCGCCGTCCCCAGGCACAGCCCGGCCAACGCCTCCAGCAGCGTCACACCGCCGGCCTGCAGCAAGCCAACCGGATTGCCCGCCAGATAAAGCAGCACGGCCGAAGGGGCGGGAATCAGGTAGTCCGGCGTCCCCGTCACCCGCACCGCAGCTTCCCACAGCAGTAGGGCGGCGAGAATGATCAGCAGCCCAATCCCGTTCCCGCGCCGCGGGAGGATTACCGCAGAGAGCGCGGAAGGCGCAGAGGATTTTTGCGATGGCCGTGGCCGGTCTCTAACCGAGCCACCGGCGGGCGTGGTCCGAGACCGGCCCGAACTGATGTTACTCAATCTCGAATCTCCTAAGCTCGCTCGAACGAAGTTCGGACAATCTCCACTTCTCCACTCTCCCCCTCTCCGCGTCCTCCGGGGTAAATCTCCCCTCCAGTACCCAACAACCTCCGCGCCTCCCGCAACACCTCTTGAAAATCCACGCTCGTATCATCTCTGGGATACCGTAGAGGCACGGCCACTTCGCCGGCAATGGTTCCTGGGCGCGGGGTCATCACCACCACGCGATTGGAGAGGCGGATGGCTTCGTGCATGTTATGTGTGACCCATAGGACAGTGGGCCGGAAGTGGCGCCAGATGTGGAGGAGCTCGGATGCCAGCAGGGCGCGGGTTAATTCGTCGAGGGCGGCGAACGGTTCGTCCATCAGCCACAACGAAGCGCCCGTCGCCAGCGCGCGAGCCAGCGCCACCCGCTGCTGCATGCCGCCCGACAG
>JAICPS010000674.1 GCA_025929715.1 Anaerolineae bacterium
GCTATCTCCAAGCACGGCCACATCGTCGGCCGTAAACTCGATGGGATTGCACTCTACTCGCGCGCAATCATCGGGCAGCGGCTGCGCGAACTTATCGACAGCCCCCAGCAAGAACAGTCCCACGGTGATTGCGAAGAGCAGCACCCAGGCGCTCTGCGCTGCCACTAACCAGGAACCGGAAAGTCGGGTACCAGAGGCCATCGTCCGATTATCTATCATCGTCTTATGAATCCAAGCCTAACAAATAAACGTCCGCAAGACGTTACGAAATAGTCAGTAATGAAATGATGCAGTTAGACGATTTTTGCAACGAAGTAGCTCGAGTTTTCGCTAAAAGGGTCTGAAATTCGTGTCAATTCGCGCTAATTCGATGCAACCATCTGCGCAACTACCTCTGCCCGCGCCACCTTCCCCGAAGCCGTCAACGGCAGCGCCTCACCGAACATCACCCGCCGCGGCAGCTTGTATCCTGCCAGCCGCTCGCGACAAAACGCTAATAACACCTCCTCGGACACATTGCGGCCTGATTCCAGAACCACCATCGCCGCCACCTGCTGGCCCCACTCCATGTGCGGCACGCCGACCACGAACGCCGCCGCCACCGCCTCGTGCTCGCGCAGCACAGCCTCGACCTCCGCGGGATACACGTTCTCCCCGCCGCTGACGATCACGTCGCTGCGCCGCTGCAGCAGCCACAGGTCGCCATCCTCGTCCTGGTAGCCGACATCGCCCGTGCGCAATTCGCCGTCCACCAGCGTTTGCGCCGTTGCCGCCGCATCGCCATAGTATCCCTGCATCACCGTCGGGCCACGGACCACAATCTCCCCCGCCTCGCCCGCCGGTAGCGTCTCGCCTGCCTCGTTTATGATGCGTAACTCCGTGAACATCAACGGCCGGCCCACGCTGCCGGGCTTCTTAGCCGCCTCCGCCGGCAGCATCGTCGCCACCTGCGAAGCGGCTTCTGTCAGACCGTAAGTAGTGGCAAGCGGAACGCCCGCTTCCGCGCAACGCGTCGCCAATTCCAGCGTCGTTGCCGCTCCACCGACCAGCGCCAGTCGCAGCGATTCGGGCCACTGTTCGCGCGTCAGCAGCAGCCGGTACAGCATCGTGGGCACGAGCGAAGTGATCGTCACCCCATCCCGATCCAGGCTCTCGTTAAACGCCGCCACGTCGAATCCATCCTGCAACACCACCGCCGTGCCGTACAGGCAGCTTCGAAGCAGCACCGCCAGGCCACCGACGTGGTACAACGGCAGGCAGCTCAACCAGCGATCCTCCGGCAGCACGCCCAGGCGCAACGCCGACCCCATCGCACTCCACAGGTGGTTGCCAAACGTCAGCAACGCCCCCTTTGGCCGGCCCGTCGTGCCCGACGTAAAGACAATCGCCTGCAAGGCGTCCAGGCTGAAGGGATGGAGCGGCGCGATTGCGTCAGTTGCGCCTGCCAGCGCGGCCACGTCCCGCGTCACAACCCCCTCCGCTGCCAGAGCCTCGGCCTGCGCCGCCGTCTGCTCGTCGTAGATCAGCAACGTGCCTTCTGCCTGGGCCACCTGCCAGCTCAACTCCGCGGGCGTCAGCCGCCGGTTCAGCGGAACGAGCACCGCACCCAGCCGCGCCAGCGCGTGCACCAGGCACATATAAGCCGGCCCATTGGGCAGCAGCACGCCCACTCGCTGTCCAGGCGCTACCCCCAACCCCGCCAACCGCGCTGCATACCCTTCCACCTCCCGAGACAGTTGCCCATACGACCACTCCCGGCCTTCCCAAACCAGCGCCACCCGTCCCGGCGATCTCCGTACGCGCTCCGTCAACCAATATTCAGCCATTTGTTCTCAGCTGTCACCTTTCAGCTATCAGTCTCCAGTTCTCCAATCTTTAATCTCCAATCTCCAATTCTCCAGCCCTCAAACCTCTAGCTCTAGCTCTCACGGCCTCCAAGAAACCTTCCCAAAATCCCCCTCGCGCTTCTCATTAAAAGCGTTGCGGGCTTTCTTGCCAAATTCTCGTAAAATTGTGTCATGGGCAAAGTAAGTTGGAAAACGGTAAAAGAGTACGAAGATATAACCTACAAAAAGGCAGATGGAGTGGCCCGAAGTGCGTTTAACCGGCCCGAAGTGCGTAACGCCTTTCGACCCAAAACAGTCTCCGAATTATTCGAAGCGTTCCTCGATGCTCGTGAAGATAGCTCGATAGGGGTAGTGCTGTTGAGTGGTGAAGGCCCATCTCCTAAAGATGGCGTCTATGCCTTTTGTAGCGGAGGCGACCAAAAAACACGCGGCCATCAGGGGTATGTCGACGAAGA
>JAICPS010000582.1 GCA_025929715.1 Anaerolineae bacterium
CTCGCTGCCGGCGCTTGTCCCACACGGAAGTCAACTGCCCGCGCTGGTTCAGCGTCAAGCGAAAGAATTGGTTCTCGTGGTGCGTGCGTGTGATAGTCAGGGGATGTGGGGGTGTGTGGGTGCGGGGGTAGGCGGCGTAGCCGAGAGCGGGTACCTCCGCCACGTAAAACAGCGCCTTCTGCTCGCCATCTTCTTCCACCATCTGCACCGTAGCCGCTTTACTCTCGTCCGCCGTCCCCATATCCCCGTCCCCCGTCAGCGGCAGGTAAACAAGGCCGTCTCTGGGCCACGACAACCCGTTGTAGGCGACGACGGATGGGCTGTCTAGAGCCATGCAGCCCTGCAAGCGCTGCTGCGCCGCAAACAGGGCGGCGTTGCCGATCTCCTGGATGCAGTCGTAATCCCGGCGGCTATCCTCATAGACCTCGCGAATGGACGACCCCGGCAGGATGTCGTGGAACTGGTTTAGCAAGAGCAGCTCCCAGCCCTCCCGCAGCGACGCAGCAGGATAGACGTTCTCTTTGGTCAAGACAGAAGCCACTGCGCTGAGCCACTCGGCGTTGTGATAGAGAACTTCCGCCCGCCGGTTGGCGCGCTTGTTGTAAGCCTGCGAGGTATAGGTACCCCGATGCAGCTCCAGATACAGCTCGCCGTCCCACACCGGCAATTTGTCCTGAGGGAGACGCCGGGCGAGCCGCTCGAAGAATTGCTCCGCCAGCTCCTGCCTCAGCAGCGGGAAGCCGGGCAAGTCCTTCAGCACGCGCCCCGATTCCAACATCTCTTTGGTCGGCCCGCCGCCCCCGTCTCCCCAGCCAAACAGGGTAAGCAGCTCGTGGTTGGTCGCTTTCTGGTTGTAGAGGTCCCAGGTGCCCTTCACGTCCTGTGGGCTGAGTTGGCCGTTGTAGGTGTAATGCGAAAGGTCTTCAGCCGGCGTGGTGATGAAGTAGGTCAGCAACTCGGTGCCGTCGATGCCGCGCCAGCGGAAGGTGTCGTATGGAAAACGATTGAACTGGTTCCAACTGATCTTGGACGTCAGGAAATAGTCGATCCCACTCTGGCGAGCGATCTGCGGCAGCGCCCAGCTATAGCCGAAGACGTCCGGCAGCCACAGCAGGCGGCAGGTTACGCCAAATTCCTCGCGCAGATATAGCTGTCCCAGCAAGAACTGGCGGGCCAGCGATTCGCCGTTGGGAATATTGACGTCCGACTCCACCCACATGCCGCCGGTCACTTCCCACTGTCCGGCCTTGATTCGCTCCTTCACGAGCGCGAAGATGTCCGGATAATCTTCCTTGAGGAACTTAAACAACTGTGGCGAGGAGTGCGTGAAGCGGTATTCGGGATACTGGCGCATCAGGTGCAGCGCGGTGGTAAAGGTGCGCGCCGCCTTCTCTCGCGAGTGCCGCAGCCGCCACAACCAGGCCAGGTCGATGTGCGCGTGACCCACGGCCGACACGCGCGGTTTCATCGTGCCCTCTGCGCCAACCATACCGGACAGGTGCTCTTGCAGCACTGCCAGCGCCGGGCGCACGGAGGCATAGAAGTCAGGCGACTTCGCCTGCGAAAAGTCGATGCAGCCATAGGAGTCGTTGAGCGCCTGCAATAGGTACATGCGCCGCAACTCGTTTTCGTCCAGCTCGCCGATCGCCTGAAGAAGTACGCGAGAAATGTGATAGAGATTTTCGCTGGCCTCGTCCACCAGGATCAGCTGCGCCAGCTTGAAGCGCCGCCGTGCGGGAATCTCCAAAACGCCGCTCCACGCCTTGAGCGCCAGGTGAAGCTCGCCCGCCTGCATGGTCTCGGGGGGCAGCCAAACCTCTTCGTGCCACACGTCAAGCGCCTGCAACGGTTCGCCGTTGACGTAGAGCATCGTTTCGGCCGTAGAACCCCCTCCGTCGCGCGGACCTACCAAAAAGCGCAAATAAAGACGCTGGTCGCGCCACGTCTCTGGTATGGTGACCCGGGCGCGGAACCAGGCAGTGACGTCGTAACCGCCCCAGGTGTCGCCTACCTGAAAGTCGGCCCAATCTGCGTCGTCGTAATCTGGCGCAGCAGCACAGACGGGTGTGGCTTCGCCTCCGGGTCCTTCCTGAAATTTGAAGCCGGGAATAGGTTTGATATCCCGATAAATGGCCGACTCTATTTCGGCCAGTTGTTTCTCAATTTTTTCCGGTGTAAAGAATGGCATCGATGATTTTTCCTAATCGCGGCTGTCGCTGCTGTCGCTGAAGAACTCGTCTTCGAGTTTGGCGCACAAGGCGTGGTAGATCGCTAGATGGCGCTCCTGTATGTCGGCTGTGGCCTGCCAGGGCACGCGTACGGCGACGTCGCAGAGCGCCGTCATGGCGCCTCCATCCTGGCCTGTGAAACCCAACGTATGCAGTCCCATGGCGCGCGCAACGCGCAGGGCGTGCAGCACGTTGCCCGAGTTGCCCGAGGTGCTAATGCCCACCAGCACATCCCCTTCAACGCCATAGCCATAGACTTGCTGGGCGAATATCATGTCCGCCGCCACGTCATTGGCATAGGCCGTAAGCAGGGCGGTCTGGCTCACCAGCGAAATGGCGGGCAGCGCGCCTTGCAGGTGATCCGCCAGATAGTCGCCCTCTTGCGGAAAAGCGTCGCGCAGCCGCCGGCGCACGTCTTGCGACACTGGGCGCGCGCGCAGATAGCCCTTCATTAACTCGCCCACCAGGTGTTCGCTGTCCGCCGCGCTGCCGCCGTTGCCGCAGAACAGCGTCTTGCCGCCGCGCCGGTAGCAGTCGCTCAGCAGGCCGGCGGCAGCGGCAACATCCCCTACAACGGGCTCCAGATCCGGGTATTTCTTTACAAGTCTCTGCAGATGTTTATCCATAAATGATCCTTTCCTCCCCGGTCAGCGCCTGCACACCAAGGGCGCGCGGCTCGCCTCTGGCGCGCTGGGCGATGCCATCCCATACAACGGTGATGGTGCGCTTTTCGCCGGGCAGCAGGTGGAAGAAGTTATCATCGAAATAGGCGTATCCCGGCGCGCGC
>JAICPS010000682.1 GCA_025929715.1 Anaerolineae bacterium
CACGCGGTAGAGCCAGGCGCTTACGTTGTGCTCGCGACCCGTCGCGAACCGTTCATAGTAGAGCTTCAAAAAAACCTCCTGCGCCAGCTCTTCGGCCTCGCCGCGATTGCCGACGAGGCGGAAAAGCAGGCCGTAAACACGGTCATAATGGGTATAAAACAGCGCTTCGAAGGCGGCGCTATCGCCACGCCCGGCGCGCTGTAGCAGCAAAGCTTCAGAAATCGACGTCAACAGGGACCCCTTTTCTTTTTGCGTCATTGAGCGCCACTCACCCTTCTAAACACCACCATTGTTTGATTTGTGACATTTTAGACATTTTTGACAGCGGTCGTACGCTCATCCGGTCAGGCGTTTGAGAGATTATACGTCTCAGAGATCAATCCGTTCCAGCACTCACGTGCGCTCACTTTGCCGGAAACTGGCTTACCTTCGGACGCTTGAGTTTCCGGGAAAGTCCCTTGGACTTTCCGGGAAAGTTTCCTATCATAGAAGATTTATGAAAAAGATACCCGTTGCCGTACTTGGCGCCACAGGCGCGGTGGGACAGCGCTTTGTGCAGTTATTGGCCGATCATCCCTGGTTTGACGTCGTGGCCGTCACCGGTTCCGAACGCACGGTGGGCCGGGCTTATGGCGAAGGCGTAAACTGGGTGATTCCGGGCGATCCCCCGCCGGGCATCGCCGAGCTGACCGTGCAGGCTACGGAACCTAACCTGGACGCGCCGGTCGTATTCTCGGCGCTGCCCACGCAGGATGCGCGGGAGCTGGAACCGGTTTTTGCTGGGGCCGGGTACGCCGTGATCACTAACGCCTCTGCCCATCGCATGGTGGACGACGTGCCGCTGCTCATTCCCGAAATTAACCCTGATCACACGGCGCTGATTTGCCGCCAGCAAGAGGCGCGCGGCTGGTCTGGTTTCATAGTTGCCAGCCCGAATTGCTCTACCACGAGTATCGTGCTGCCCATGAAGGTATTCCAGGATACGTTCGGCCTACACGCGGCCGTAATCACCACCATGCAGGCTATCTCGGGAGCCGGTTATCCGGGCGTGCCCTCCATGGCAATTTTGGACAACGTCATTCCGCACATCGGCGGGGAAGATGAGAAGCTGGAAAATGAACCACGCAAACTGCTTGGCCGCGTCGTCGATCATGAAATCGTGCTGGCGGATCTACAGCTCAGCGCGCAGGCGAACCGCGTGCCGGTGATGGACGGACACCTGGCGAGCGTGTCGGTGAAGCTGGACGACCCGGCCACTCCGCAACAGGCTGTAGAGGTTCTAGAAACGTGGGAGCCACCCGCCATTTGCGCCGAACTGCCTAGCAGTCCGCAACGCCCGCTGATCTATCGCCACGAAGAAGATCGTCCCCAACCTCGCCTGGATCGCGATTCAGAAGCAGGGCTGGCCTGGACCGTAGGCAAAGTCCGCCGCTGCAACGTGCTCGACTTGCGCTATTTAGCTATCACGCACAACACCCTTCGCGGAGCGGCTAGCGGATCGGTATTGAATGCGGAGTTGTTGGTTGTACAAGGGCTCTTGAAGGGGTGAGCGGGTGAAACTTCACCCGCTCATTGTTCATTCAACCGTTACCGGGTCCTCATAATGCAACGCCACCACCTGGAAGAACGTATTGCCGATCTGCAAGGGGATAGGGTTGTCGTCGGCGTCGTAAAAAGTGAACATGTGGTTTGGTTGCTCACGGCGCCAGGTGCCTTCGTACATCTGTCCGTCGCGGAAGATCATGGCAGATCCGCGGCCCCAGATCTGGGCCTCTATGGAGTAGGCCGCGCACTCGCTGCTGCCGCGTGGCACATGTTCGCAGATGTTGAAGTCGAGCTGGTGCACAGCGAACACAACGACGACGTTGGCGGCGGATAGCTGTTCGCCCGTATTTTTATCAGTGTGTACCTCACCGTCGGCCCATCGCAAATAGCGACCACTCGCTTCGTCATATTCCCAATCGACGATAACCCGATCTTGGTAATTTATGTTGATGTGACTAATCGGCTCGCCGCCATCGGGTGGCTTTTCGCTGAAGGCCATTTGTGTGGCGAACTGCGGCGGGCGGTTCAGACCACGTGACTCTAGCTCTGTCCACATTTCTTCCGGACTGCCGAAGAGGGTGTGCTCGAAGGGCATATCCGCACCTGTACGGAAGGTCCAAGGGGCCGATTCTCGGAGAATGCGATCGGCAAAATTGGAGTTGAAAAGCTTGAAGTTCACACCCGCGCTGGCACCGGAGTACGCAAACGCAGCATCGTACA
>JAICPS010000448.1 GCA_025929715.1 Anaerolineae bacterium
CGAGACGCCGAAGGGGGATAGTTTGACGGATATTACGGCGCAAGTTTGTGACGCAGTGCGTGAGACTGGGGTGTCGAACGGCGTATGCTTTGTCACCGTGCCGCATACGACGGCGGGCATCACGCTCAATAGCTACCTGGATCCGAACACGGCGCGCGATATTGTGGCGGATGTGCGGCGCCTGGTGCCGACGCGAACTGACTTTCATCAGATATTTGACACGCCGGCCGATGCGGCCGGGCACATTAAGGCCACGCTGGTTGGACATTCCGAACTGTTGTTTGTGGAGGATGGCACGCTGGTGTTGGGCGATTCGCAGGGGTTATTTTTCTATGACTTTGACGGGCCGCGGCGGCGGCGGGTGTTGGTAAGGGTGCTTGAGGGTTAGTGGGTGAGATCCTTCCTTTCGCTCAGGATGACGGTGGACGGCCATCAGAATGGCTAGGGACGGCGATCTGTGGCCAAGGAGGAGGGTATGGTGTGAATTGTGAACAGGTAAGATACGGTTAAAGTTTTGTGTCTCGATTCACTGATAGGAGGAGGAACGCCATGAAATGGAAATTGAATAACCGATTGACATTGATCGTGGGGCTGTTGATTCTGGCGCTGGCGCTGGCTGCGTGTGGAGGTGCGCCGGAGGAGCCGGTGGAAGAAGCCACCCCAGAAACGGAGACCGGCGAAGAGCCGGTGACCGAGGAAGAGGAAGCGCCGGCCGAGGAGGCAGAGGAAGGGGAAGCGGTGGCGTTGAAGTTTTTGACGCTGGACGACCCCGACCAGCTGCTGGCATTGGAGGAAATGATCGAGGCCTGGAAGCAGAGCGACAGCCGTTGGGCTAACGCGACGGTCGAGGTGTTATCGACACCTTTTGCGCAGCTATTCCCGCAGATTGAGGCGTCTGTCGCAGCGGGCGCGGACTTTGACGCCTTCCTGGCGGACGGGCCGGATATCAAGCACTACGCCTATAACCAGGCGATTATTCCACTGGCGGAGTTTTACACGGAAGAGGAGCTACAAGAGTGGGTGCCGCAGTCTGTGGAAGAAGGATCGTATCTGGGACAGTTTTACGCGCCCCCGATCATGCAGAGCTGCTCGCTGATGTTCTACAACGTAGACATGACCGACGCGGCCGGCGTACAGCCGCCACAAGAGGTGGCCGGTTGGACGATGGATGAGGCCTGGGATGCCTGGGAAAAGACGACCGTAGACGATACGGGCGACGGCACACCGGACGTCTGGGGTCTGCGCTGGGGCCAGGGCACCTGGTGGGGTGACTACGAGCAGGGCATCCCGCGGCGTTCGGCAGGCGAGCGCGGCAGCCCCACCTTCGAGGGCGTTGGTGCAGATGGGCTTACGTTCACGGGTTACCTGGATACGCCCGAGGCCATCGCCGCCTACGAAACGTACCGCGCCTGGCACCAGGGAGATCGCGCCGTGACGCCGGTCGAGCCCATTCCCGACATCTTCGTCGGCGGCCAGGCAGCCTTTATGGTCAGCCCGGATAACCGCATCGGGCAAATCAACCGTCTCTTCCCGGAGGGCGATTTCAACTATGGCGTGACGGGCATTCCCTACTTCGCCGACGGCGCGCAGCTTTGCCACACCGGTTCGTGGCATTTCGGCGTTTCGCCGAATTCGACCAACCAGGAAGCCGCCATATCGATGGTCAAGTTCTTCGCCGGTGCGGAAGGCTCGGCGATCTGGTACGAACACGTGCGGCAGCTACCGGCGCGTTTCGACCTGCTGAATACCCTGCCGGAGTACAACGAGTACCCGCAACAGTTGTTCTCCGTTGGTCTTCAGGAAATCGGCGAGCCGCGCATCCAGACGCCGTGCTATACGGAGTACCAGCAGCTTCATGCGGAGCTTCTGCAGAATATCTCTCAAGGCCAGGACGTGGACGTCGAACAGTTGGTAAGCACGACTGCGGCCAACATGGAACAGGCCTGCGCTAAATATGAGGGATGGAACGAGTAACGAGAGGATAGAGGACGTCCGAACTGCGTTCGGGCGAGCTAGAGCGAGAGGAACAGCCCGGCAAGGCCGCACCCTCTCGCTCTAGCCTCCACGCTGCAAGGATAATCTCATGCAAGGCGTTTCGACCTCGCGACAATTGATGGCCGATAAACAGGCACAGGGCGTTTTCTCCTGGCGTCGTCGCAATTTTCTGATCGCCTTCCTGTTCGTCGTGCCCGCGCTGATTAATTTCACCATCTTCAGGTATCTGCCTATCCTGGCCGCGGGGCGCGCCAGCCTGCACAACTACAGTCTGCTTGGAGGTTATCGGGGCTTCATCGGCATTGACCACTACACGCGCATGTTTGCCGATCCGACCTTCTGGAACGCGCTGGAAGTTACCGGAACGTACGTGATCATGAAGGTGCCGCTTGAAATCATCCTGGCCCTGGCGCTGGCCATCTTTTTGCAGCGCGAGGCGTTTGGCGCCGGCCTTGTGCGATCGGCGATCATGGCGCCACTGGTCACCTCGATCATCGTGGTCTCCATCATCTGGGCCATGATGTATCACTCGGAACAGGGATTGATCCAGAGTATTCTAAACGCCGTTGGCATTCCCAGACAGGCGTTTCTCTCCAATGAAAGTCGTGCGCTGCCGGCGCTGACGGCGATGATGATCTGGAAGGACGTTGGATTTAGCTTGATCATCCTGCTGGCCGGGCTAAAAGGGATTCCTGCGACCTATTTTGAGGCGGCGCTCGTGGACGGCGCCAATAAATGGCAGGCGTTTCGCAACGTTACCTTGCCGCTGCTGAAGCCTGTTCTCATGTTCCTTGTGGTCTCACAAACGATCTTCTCGTTCCAGCTTTTTGTCCCTGTTTACCAAATGACGAAGGGTGGACCGCTGGACTCGACCAAAGCGATTGTTTATTACATTTATCAACAGGGTTTTCTTTTTCAGGATATGGGCTACGCCAGCGCGTTATCGATGGTGACGTTGGCTATCTTACTGGTGGTTAGTTTGTTTCAGATGCGGCTTTTGCGGAGTGATTATTGAGGAGTAGCTGAGGCATGGAAGCGACCGAAAAGAACCTGGCGGGCAAGGCGCATTCGGCGGCGCGTGAACCGGCGACCGGTCAAGCGGCCCAGCAGCTGCGCAAGATCGCGGCTCTTTCACTGCGTTGGATCATTTATATCCTGCTGGCCTTTGTCTTCCTGATGCCTTTCGTCTGGATGGCGCTGGGGAGTTTGCGCCAGGAGCGCGAGATATTCGCCAACCTTTACCCCTTTGGCTGGCGCACATTCGTGCCCATCGAATGGACGCTGAGCAACTATCTTGACGTGCTCGGGCTGAGCGCCGAGGGCCGACGTTTCGGGTTTAACTTCGGCCGCAATCTGTTGAATTCGTTCCTGGTCTCGGCGGCCGTGGTGACAAGCAGCCTGGTTTTCAACACGATGGGCGCCTATTTCTTCGCCCGCCTGCCGTTTCCGCGCAAAAACGTTCTACTGGTCTACGTCATCGCCACGATGTTGGTCCCGTTCCAGGTGACCATCGTGCCGCTTTACATTGTGGTGCGTGAGCTGGGCATCCAGAATACGTACTGGGCGATGATCTTGCCGTGGTATGCCAGCCCCTTTGTCATTTTTGCCCTTATCCAGTTTTTCAAGGAGATACCGATCGATTTGGACGAAGCGGCGATCATGGATGGAGCTAACTACCTGCAGGTTTTGCGATACGTGATCGTGCCGCTGGCCGTTCCCGGCCTGATCACCATGGCTTTGCTGGAGTTTCAGTTTATCTGGAACCTCTTCTTCTGGCCGTTGATTTCGGTCAACAACAATACGATCCAGGTGATTCAGGTGGCGATCAGCTCGCAGACGACGCAGACGCAGGTGTTCTGGGGGCGGACGTTCGCCGGGGCGACGCTGGCGTCGCTGCCGGTGATTCTTTTGTTTACGGCGCTGCAGCGGTACTACGTTCAGGGCGTGGCGCAGACGGGGGTGAAAGGCTGACGGCGGGACGACTGAAGTCGTTACTACCAAGCAAAGCAAGCGCCCAGCACAGTGAAAGGATTTTATGAGCAGCAGACACGAAACCCCCCAA
>JAICPS010000508.1 GCA_025929715.1 Anaerolineae bacterium
TACGCTGGCCTTTGGCGGCGCGCGCGTCACGCAGAGCGACGTGCTGCACGTGGCCGAGGACAGGCCGCAGGTGACTATCGTCGGCGACCTGACCGCGGGCGAACATATTCAGCCGGATACGTTCGACTGCATCATTCTGACGCAAACGCTGCAGGCCATCTATGACGTTCGAGCAGCGATTGCTACAGTGCACCGCACTTTGAAGCCGGGCGGCGTTGTCTTGGCGACTGTGCCTGGCATCGGCAAAATCAGCCGCTACGACATGGAGCGATGGGGTTATTACTGGAGCTTTACGACGGCCTCGGCAAGGCGCCTGTTTGAAGAGGCGTTTCGGCCGGCGAACGTTCAGGTGGAGGCGCACGGCAACGTTTTGACATCGATCAGCTTCTTGCATGGTCTGGCAGCGGAAGAGTTGCGGCCTGGTGAATTAGAGGCGGTCGATCCCGATTTTCAGATGTTGGTTACCGTCCGGGCCGTGAAGGAGGTGTCGTGATGAGAACGCCCGGCGCAAAGGCGTTACGGCAGACGGCGCGCTGGTTGCGCAGCCGCTTTTCCCGGGGCGCGCTGATCCTGGGCTACCATCGTGTGGCCGAGGCCGGCAGTGATCCCCATGGCTTATGTGTGAGCCCCGGACACTTCGCGGAACAGCTTGACGTGCTGCGGCGCGTGGCGCGCCCCGTCGCACTCCACGAGCTGGCCCGCGGCCTGCAAACGGGAACGCTGCCCCGCCGCGCCGTCGTCCTGACCTTTGACGACGGCTACTTGGACGTGCTGCAACAGGCTTACCCGTTGCTGGAAGCGTACCAGGTTCCCGCGACTGTTTTCGTGGTCAGCGACTACCTGGGTCGCCAATTCTGGTGGGACACGATCGCGGAGGAGAACAGTCAGGTAAGGTCGCTGACGTCTGAAGAACTATGCCGGTTAGCCGGTACGGCGCTGATCGACGTCGGGGCGCATTCGGTCAGCCACCCCACATTGGCAGCGCTGCCCGCCGGCGAACAATGGATTGAAATAGAAGAGAGCAAAGCAAAACTCGAAGAGATTTTGGGGCAAGCAGTGCACGCCTTTTCATACCCGCATGGCTCGACATCGGCGGCTACGCGAGAGATGGTGCGCAGTGCGGGCTATGACTATGCCTGTTCTAGCGCCAACGACGTCGCGCGCGCGGCCAGTGATCGCTTTGAGCTGCCGCGTTTCTGGCCGCAAGATTGGAATGGCGAAACGTTTGAGCGCTGGTTGAGATGGTGGTTATGAAGTAGAGGTTTCGGCGCAAGGTTGAAAGGGTCTAAGTAGGATGGGTAAGCTACATTACTCAAGGCAGTGGTTTCATCAACGGCTGTGGAAGTGGGCGCTCTACCCGGTCTATTCACAGCTTTATCGGGATAATAATCGTGACAGTCGCAAAAGTATGATCGTCGCCGGAACCGGTCGCAGCGGCACCACTTGGGTTGCCAAAATTATCAGTTCTCAGTTTCCTTGCAGAGTAATGTTCGAACCATTTTATTCCAGGCTTGTGCCGGATTATGCAGGATTCAATTATTTTCAATATATGCGCCCAGAGGATGTCAACCGTGAGCTTTATTCCTATTGCCTGCGCGTCTTCAGTGGAGCGATCCGGCATGCGTGGATTGATCGAATGGTAAACACGCTCACTCCCGAGTTTCGGCTTATCAAAGAAATTCGGGCCAATCTCTTTCTAAGATGGATTATTCGACACATCGAGGGGATTCCTCATCTGTTCCTGGTCAGGCATCCTTGCGCCGTGGTGCAGTCGCGGATGCGGTTGGATTGGGCGACTGATAGCGACATCGAGCCTTTTCTTTCCCAACCAGCGCTGATCGACGATCATTTATCGGACAAGATGGACACCATCAGAAGCGCTAAGACCCCTGAGCAGAAGCATGCCGTCGTCTGGTGCATCAGCAACCTCATACCATTTCGGCAGTTCACGCCCGGTGAGCTGAACGTCGTTTTCTACGAGCACCTCTGTGTTCGGCCGGCGGTGGAGCTAGCGCGCATATTCCGCATTATCGGGCAGGAGTACGACCCGTCTCTCGTCGACGCCCTGGACCGGCCGGCGCCCACCGCAACACGCGACAGCGCCGTCATGCACGGTAATGACAAAGTGGCCGGGTGGAAGTTAGCACTGTCTTCGCAACAGACAGACGACATACTTTCTATCGTCCATGCTTTTGGTTTGGATTATCTTTACGGCGATTCACTTTTGCCCACTTTCGAAGCGGACAAGGCGTCAGGACCGGCAAGGCTAAAAGGGCTTTATGGATAGGCTGCCTTTGGTGTCCGCCATCATCATTTTCTTTAACGCCGAAAGGTTTCTCGCCGAAGCCATCGAGAGCGTGCTTAACCAGAAGTATACCCATTGGGAGCTGCTGCTGGTTGACGACGGTTCGACGGACAATAGTCGCTCTATTGCCGACCGCTATGCGGCGGTGGATTCCGAGCGAGTGCGTGTCCTGGCGCATCCCGGCAACGAGAATCGCGGCATGGCTGCCTCACGGAACCTGGGCATTGCGCAGGCGTCGGGCGACTACGTGGCGTTCCTGGACGCGGACGACGTCTGGCTGGGTAGTAAACTGAAGGAGCAGGTCGCCATACTGCAGGCCCACGGGCAGGTGGGCATGCTTTACGGGCAAACGCTGTATTGGTATGGCTGGACGCAGGAACCGCAAGATATCCGGCGTGATTTCATTCCCGCCCTCCGCGCGCCGTTGTGCACGCCGGTCGAGCCGCCGCTTCTGCTGCCGCTCTTTCTGCGGGGCGAGGCAGCGGTGCCCTGCACCTGCAGCATCCTCGTGCGGCGTTCCCTGCTGGACCACATCGGCGGCTTTGAGGCGTCGTTTGCCAGGGTAAACAGTCTTTATGAAGACCAGGCTTTTTACGCTAAAGTATGCCTGAACGCGGCAGTGATTGCCTCAGACACGTGCTGGGATTTATACCGCCAACATCCTGAGGCAAGCACGGCCGTAGCGAGGGAATCGGGCCAGGAAGCCGCCGCAAGAGCGTATTTTTTATGCTGGCTGGAAGCGTATATGACGCAACGTGGGGTGGAAGATGCGACCGCGTGGATGGCGCTGCGGCGCGAGTTATGGCGACAGCGACTCCCCGCCTGGATGCCGGCACATTGGCGCGTTCAGAGCGGCGCGAGGTGGATCAAAAAATGGCTGTTGCGTATTGAGGAACGACTCTTGCCGGCGCCAATCAGCGCAAGGCTATGGAGAAAACCACTTTCATGAACGCACTTCGCGGGGCACGGCTCAACCGCCTGTCTTCCCTAGAACCGACCTTTAGTCTCGACCGCCCATTTGGCAATACGTTGCTTCTTTCCCTGCTGATTCTGGCGCTGCTGGTGGGTGGCGGCGAGGTTGTGGCGCGCAGCAGGCTCTTTAAGGCCCATTTCGTTGCCAGAGATTGGGGCAGCAGGCACGAGCAGCTCGAAATACAGTTGGGGCGTCTGGAAATGATTGCCGCCAACGAAGGAGCCGTCGAGTGCATCTTTTTGGGTAATTCGA
>JAICPS010000376.1 GCA_025929715.1 Anaerolineae bacterium
CAGGCGAAGGTTCCACAGTAGGCGCGCCACTGTTCCGGCGGGTGATCGAGCTGTATTATGGGATCGAACCGTTGGAGCCGTTTCCGTGGTAGGGACGGCAAGAAAATTACCGCGGAGGGCGCTGAGAATTAGAGATTGGAAATTAGGGATTCTTCGAGCTTCTCTATTAGCCCCGGCACTTCGCCAAGGCTTTCGGCCTGGAAGACGCGCTCTTGGAGGTGGTCGGGGAGCTCAGCGGCTTCGTGGGCCCAGATTTTCTCGCTCGGTACGTGTATGGCCCAGCCGCCGATTTCCACAACCGGCAAGATATCGGAGCGCATCGAGTTGCCGACCATGAGAAAGCGGTGGGGCTCGACAGCGTGGCGCTTCAGGATCTCGGCGTAGTCCTTGGGCCGCTTGTGGCTGAGCTCCTCGACGTATCCGAAGTAGTCGCCGAGGCCGGAGCGCAGGACTTTGTTGCGCTGGTGCAGCAGGTCACCCTTGGTGATGACCATGAGGGTGTAGGCATCTGACAGACGGGAGACGACTTCTTCGGTGGTCTGGTAAAGGGTGACCTCGGCGCCGAGCATCGCCTTACCCAGATCGAGCAGCTCACGCACGTCTTCGCCGCGCATCTCGCCGCCTGTGAGTTCCAGGCCGGCTTCGATGAGCGAGAGCACGAAACTCATCACACCATAGCCGTAAACGTCGAGGTTGGCCACTTCAAGATGGTCCGCGCACGCGTCAACGGAGCCGTTGACCTGGTACTTTTCCATGAGGGACCGAAAGCGCTCGCGCGCCAGGTAGTAGGCGTTTTCGTTGTGCCAGAGGGTGTCGTCGGCGTCTAGGGCGATTAGATCAAACATGCACCCATTGTAGGTCAAGTTTGCAAACTTGACCCACGATCCACTTCCGCCAACCGGCGTTGCAGGTAGTCGCGCTCGACTTTGTTTTCGGCGAGCTCCAAGGCTATTTGGTAGGCGTCGGCGGCGTCGTCGCGCCAGCCAGCGCGGCGCAGGAGGTCGGCGCGGGCAGCATGGTAGAGATGGTAACCGTCCAGGCGCGCATCGCCAGCCAACTGCTCCAGCAGCGCCAGGCCGCGTATTGGCCCTTCAGCCATGGCAACTGCCACGGCGCGGTTGAGCTCCACGATCGGTGACGCGTTGTGGCGCGCCAGCTCGCTATAGAGCAACGCAATTTGCGACCAATCGGTCTCTTCGGGCCGCTGCGCTTCGGCGTGTAGGGCGCTGATTGCTGCCTGGACCTGGTAGGGGCCGGGCCGGGCCATCTGCATCGCGCGCTCCAGAAGCGCCATCCCCTCGGAGATCTGGCCGTGATCCCAGAGCGCGCGATCCTGTTCCTCCAGGATCACTAGCTCCCCGCTTGGTCTCACGCGGGCGTCGCGCCGGGAATCGTGGAGCAGCATCAGCGCCAGCAGGCCCAGGGCTTCGGGCTCGGCCTGCAAGTCGCGATCGTCGTCGAGCAGCTTCGCCAGCACCCGGCCGAGCCGGATCGCTTCGCGGCACAAATCCTGCCGAATCAGGGTGTCGCCCGCCGTGGCAGCGTAACCCTCGTTGAAGATCAGGTAAATCACAGCCAGGACCGCGTCCAGCCGCTGGGGCAGAAGCTCTTGCGGCGGGACGCGGAAAGGTATGCCGGCATCGCGAATTTTGCGCTTGGCGCGCACCAGACGTTGCGCCATAGTGGGCACAGGCGCCAGAAATGCACCGGCAATTTCGGCCGTGGACAGGCCGCCCAGCGTGCGCAAGGTTAGCGCCACCTGCGCTTCGGGCGCCAGCGCCGGATGGCAGCAGGTGAAAATGAGCTTGAGCCGTTCGTCGGGGATCGGGTCCATCGCCATCTCTTCCTGAAACTCCTCGACCAGCGCGGTCTCTCGGAGCAAAATCTCCTGCTTCTGCGCCAGGACCTTGCGGCGGCGCAGGCGGTCAATTGCCTTGCGTCGGGCCGTCGTCGTGATCCAGGCGCCGGGATTGTCGGGAATGCCATCATGCGGCCAACGCTCCAAGGCCACGACAAGCGCGTCCTGAAACGCGTCTTCCGCCAGCCCAAAGTCCCCCAGCCAGCTGATAAGCGCCGCCAATACGCGCCCGGATTCGTGGCGGAAGGTATGTGAGACGATCTGGTAGGGATGGGGCATGGGGTGGGGAAGATTTTAAGATTGAGAGATTGGAGATTAGCTCGCGCGCCGAATCTCCAATCTCGACCGAACATGGTTCGGACAATCTTAAAATTCGATTACCGGCCGTACTTCGACGGATCCGTTTAGTACGGGCAGCTTTTTGGCCATTTCGATGGCCTCGTCGATGCTCTGGCAATCGAGGATATAGAAACCGCCGAGCTGTTCTTTGGTCTCGGCAAATGGGCCGTCGGTGACGATTGCGGCAGTGGAATTGTCGAAGCGCACGGTTCTGGCGGTTGCGGTCGGTTGCAACGCTTCACCACCGGGATTCATGCTGCGCTCTGCTGCTTCAGCGCTGAACCTACCATGGGCCTCCATTGCCTCCTGCCACTGCTCCGGTGTGGCGTCTTGATAATCGATGTTGTTTTCGTAAATTAATAAGGCGTATCGCATTGTATTCTCCTTAATTCTCATACTCCATAATCGGCCGGATCTCAATCGCTCCGTACTCCGCGGCGGGGATTTTGGCGGCAAATTCGATGGCTTCATCAAGGTTGGCGCAGTCGAGGATGTAGTAGCCGCCCAGCTGCTCCTTGGTCTCGACGTAAGGGCCGTCCTGGGGCGTCACCCGACCGTCGCGGACGCGTACGGTAGTGGCGGTGGCGGTTGGTTGAAGCTCATCGCCGCTGTTGAAGACCCCACGCTGGCGAACCTCGTCGGTAAAGGTGAAGTAACGCTCCATCACAGCGCTCCGTTCCTCTTGCGACTGATTGGCTTCGGCTACTTCGTCGCTGTAGATCAACATCATGTAACGCATCGGAAACCTCCTGGTCTAATGTGGTTAATGCGGCACGCGGCGCGCTTTGTGTCCGTCTAGTATAACGACGAATGGGGAGGGTAGAGATCGACATGTTGGTGATGGAGAAATGGAGAATTGGAGTACTGGAGATGAGAGATTGCGGGTCAATGACCCAGTGAAAGCTGGATGCTGCTGCCGCCCGCCAGCTCGCCCCCGTAACGCTCCATGAAGTATTCCTGTGGCCGGCTGTGCACGTAAACCCACAGGTCGTTGGGGGCGTTTTCGGACCAGAACCAAACCCATTCGGCGTCGCGTGGGGTCATGTTGACGCAGCCGTGGCTGCGGGGCGCGCCAAAGGAATTGTGCCAGTAGGCGCCGTGCAGGGCGATTTCGTCGTCGAAGAACATGGTGTGCGGCACGTCCTGCAAGAAGTAGAAGTCCTCGCCCACTTCGCCGCCCCACATCGGCCACTCGCGGTGGCGGGCGTAGACGGTGAAAAGGCCCTCGTTGGTCTCGAATCCTTCCAGGCCGGTTGCCGTGAGCCCGGCGTAGACCATGCGATCGCCTTCGTAGGCCGCAAAGGTCTCTTCGAAAAGATCTACTTCTACCCAATACTCGTCTTCGCCAACGTCGTCAGGGCGCTCCGTGACGTCAACGAGCGCCAGATGGGGCTGCTTAACCCATTGGTCGTTGCCGATGTCAAACCAGAGCCAGCCGTCCGAGCCTTCGGCGACGTCGTAGATCTGCACAAATGTATAGACTTCGAGCAGTGGCGCGTTTTCCGGCGCCTCGGTATCGGGCGCTGGGGCGGGACGGAAACGGTCCATAACCCAGCCGAAGGGGCGTTCGGGTCTCGAGTGGATGTTCATGCCCGTGAGCTGTGATTCCGTATAAAGATGCATGGTGTCGCCGCGCGCCCACTCAGTATCGCTGACCTTGTACCACGTCATGCCTGCGCCGTCCACGATGGTATCTTCGATGGTGTAGAAGAGCAGCCCCTTGGTCGGTTCTTCCGTGATCGGAGCGTCGGAACGAGGCGCGGCGTAGAGCGGTGTGTCGTCGGCAAGCCAGGCGTAATCGCGTTCGTAAAAGAGGCTGTGCTCGCGGTAAAAGGGGCCGGAAAAGACGGCCTGGGTGGGCCGCGCATCGCAAACGTAGAGATCTCCAGCGTAACGATAGCAGTCGGCAGCGGCAGCCGGCGCTGCCAGAATGAGGATGGCAGCCAGAACGAGAGCGGAAAGCAGCAGCTTTGTCGTTCGCTTCATCAAGTACATCGTATCCGCTCCGCCACTAATGAGCAAACACATTCGCGGCTAACGGATCCGCGGAGCCGCTCGTCACAGCGCCCTGTTCGAACTTCTTCAGGATGTGATCCACTTCATTGGAGTAGACCCACACGCGCAGGTCGCCGGGCGCGCTGCCTGACCAGAAAAAGACCCATTCGGCGTCTTTGGGCGGCATGTTGACGCAGCCGTGGCTCTTCTGGCGACCAAAACCATTGTGCCAGTAGGCGCCGTGCAGCGAAATTCCATCGTCAAAATACATGGGGTGCGGAACATGTTCCAGGTTGTAGAAATCGTCGCCCACTTCGCCGCCACTCATGGGCGCGTAGAGATGGCGATCCCAAACGGTAAAAACGCCTTCGCGCGTGGGCCAGCGGTCGAGACCGGACGAGACGAGGCCGGCGTAAACCATGCGGTCACCTTCGTAAGCGGCGAACACCTGCTCTGTGAGATCGACGGCGACCCAGTATTCTCCGGGACCAATGCCCTCCGGCCGCGCGGCGTAATCGATGATGGATAGATAATTCTCTTTGACCCAGCGCCCGCCGCCAATATCGTACCACAGCCAGCCGTCTACCCCGCGCGCCGCGCCATAGATCTGGATGAAGTCATAGCGCTGCAGAAAAACGCGCGATTCTTCTGGCGGCAACGGCCCATCTGGCTCGTCGCGCAGCACCCACACGTCGAGCATCCAGCCAAACGGTCGCTCTGGTCGCGCGTGGATCTCCATGCCGGTAAAGTCCGTGCCCGC
>JAICPS010000752.1 GCA_025929715.1 Anaerolineae bacterium
CAGCGAGCAGGTCGGCGCCACAATCGTCAATAGCTATGCCTTTCCCGAGTTCGAGTCGGCTGCCAGGGACGTATTGGACTGGGCCTCGTCTGCGCTGCAAACGTTTAACGAGCAATTCGGCCAATACCCGTATACCGAGCTAGACCTGGTCACCACGCCGACGCTGGCGCTGGGCGTGGAATATCCCGGCGTCATCGCCATCAACATGACCCTCTACAACATGGACGAGAACCGTTATCCGGCCGCGGTGCTCGAATCGACCGTCGCCCACGAAGTTGCCCACCAATGGTTCTACGGAGTCGTCGGCAACGATCAGCTAGACGATCCCTGGCTGGACGAGTCACTGACCCAATACGCCACGCTGCTTTACGCCGCCGAAGCGGGCGAGACCGTCGACGCCGCCGGCTTTCGCCAGTCATTGGTGCAGCGCTGGGAGGCGGTCGACAGCGAGGAGATCCCTATCGGCATGCCCGTCGAAGCCTACGGCGGGCCGCAATACAGCGCCATCGTCTACGGGCGCGGACCGCTGTTCTTCGAGGCGCTGGCCCAGGAGATGGGCGCTGATACGTTCGAACAGTTCTTGCGCGACTATTACCGGACCTTCAAGTGGGGCATCGCCACGCCGCAGGAATTGCAAGCCCTGGCTGAACAGGACTGCGGCTGCGAGCTAGATTCGCTTTTCGAGCAGTGGGTGTACGGAGGATAGACCCCATGTCTTCTGATGCAGCGCAACCGATGACGATGACGCCGCAAGATGCGCGCCGCCTGGCAATTTCGCGGCAGTGGCTGGCGGCCGCGCGCCCGCAGCCGGGAATGCAGGGTTTGATGCAGGTGATGCGCGCCATTCGCTGCTTGCAGCTAGATCCGATCGACGCCGTGGCGCGCAGCCCGCTGCTGGTGCTATGGAGCCGGCTTGGAGCCTTTGATCCGGACCTAT
Organism: Anaerolineae bacterium; assembly: GCA_025929715.1. Lineage (GTDB taxonomy): Bacteria > Chloroflexota > Anaerolineae > Promineifilales > Promineifilaceae > JAAYYY01. Next base: position 938 of record JAICPS010000752.1, read on the forward strand.
TAAGCCGCGCTCTGTGGCAAGAACGCACGCTGTTCGAATATTGGGCGCACGCCGCGTCGATTGTGCTCGTTGAAGACCTGCCCATCCATCGCCTGCAAATGGCGCATTGGGCCAACGGCGGCTGGCGCCCACGAACGCGCCAATGGATTGAAGAGAACCGTGGGCTCCGCGAGCATATCCTCGAGCGGTTGCAGGCCGGCGGCCCGCTCGCGCCGTCCGATTTTGACAGCGAGACGATTGCCAGGAAATGGGAATCGAGTGGCTGGACCAACTCGCGTGGCATGGGCCAGATGCTGGACATCCTCTGGTCAGAAGGCGCGGTGATGGTCGCCGGCCGCCGCGGCCGGGCGCGCCTCTGGGATCTGCCAGAGCGCATTCTGCCTCCTCATGCGCCCGGGGAAACCCTCTCGCGCCAGCAAGTCGCGGAACGGGCCGTACAACTGTCGCTGCGCGCGCTGGGCGCCGGCACGGCCCGCCACATCCGCGAGCATTTTATACGTGGGCGCTATCCAGACCTCGATCGGACAATCGAGCGGCTGGTGGAGCAGGGCCAATTGCGACCTGTACAGATCGTCGATGGCGACAGCGCCTGGCCTGAAGAATGGTTCATGCACGCCGAAGACGCGCCGCTGCTGCGCGACTTGCAGAACGGCGCGTGGCAACCGCGAACCACGCTGCTCTCGCCGTTCGATAACCTGATCTGTGACCGCGC
>JAICPS010000175.1 GCA_025929715.1 Anaerolineae bacterium
GTTGCAGACAGCACCAGCCCATCTCCCGAGTCGGGCGTCGTCGTCGGTTCCGGCGTGCTGGTAGCCGTTGGGGCCGGGTTTGTGGGCGTAGCGGTTGACGCGGGCGCGGTACTAGTACTCGTCGCCGTTGGCGCTGGCGCCGTGCTCGTCGGTGTGGGCGCTGGTTTTGTTACCGTTGCCGTCGAGGTGGGCTCAGCCGTCGGCTCATCGGTAGGTCCGGCTGTCGGTTCGACCGTTATCGTAGCCGTTGGCGTAGGAACCAACGTCGGCGATGTGCCGCCCTTCGTCGTCGCGGGGTCAACGTTTGAGGTTCTGGTCGTGCTGGTTCCCGTCGTCTGCACACGGTAGAAGTAGGTCGTGCCGAAATCTAGTCCCGTATCGGTATAGGAACTGACATTTGACCGCAGGCGGCTCACCTCGCTCCATCCTGTAACGCCATCCGGACTGCGCTGTACCGTATAGTTGCTCCCATCCGAGGCATAGTCGGTCCAATTTACCTGAATCTGCGTCTCGGACACGCCCGAGGCCGTCAGCAGCAGCTGATCCTGTGGACTGGGTTCGACGGTCGGCTCGGCCGTAATTGTTGCGTCGGGCGTGGACTCCACCGTTTGCGTCGGTGTAGGAACGTCGCCGTCAATCGCATCTTCGACTGTAAAATAGACGCCGGTCATTTTAAAACCCGTGCTTATGTCGTCCGGCAGGCGAACATGGAACTGCACTTTGTAATAGGGGTATCCTTGGGTTACAACTGTCTCCAGCATGCCAGTTTGATTCCAAATGTCTTCGATGGTGCCTCCCTCGGGCGGCATTTCAAGTTCGGACTGCGAGTGATAGAACGGCGCCCAAACGGCCGTCCAAGGTCCCTGCGGGCTGGTCGCGCCATAAATCACGACATCGGCTTCGTCAACAATATGGCTGACCCAATGCATGAAAAACTTGAGTCTGGTCTTGCTCGCGTCGGCTGCGACGATCTGGTAAAGATAGGCGTCAACGTTCGGCTGCGCAATGCCGCCGGATTGTCCATTTCTAAACGACATGCGCGCCGACGTACCGCAGTAGACCGGCTCGTTGCCACAGATCGAAGAGTAGACGATGTCAGGCGATGGGTTGGATTCCTTCTGGCTGGACGACCAGTAGGCATTCTGGCCCGCTGCATCGGTCCAACCATCCAAAGCGGAATCATTCGGATCCGAAAAGGCGCGGAACCAGGGGTTCGTTATCAGGTTGCCCTCGGGTAAGGGCGATACCTGAAAGGCATAGAGCGTGGAGGCCTGCGAAAGCAGCAGGCCGAACAAAATGGCGCCGATAAGCGCCGTCAAAATCTTGATGGAGATAGAACTCTCCGTAAAGCGTTTCATGATTTAGCTCCTCGATTTGTATTAGATAACTATAAACGGACTATAGTCCGTTTGACTCCCAGACAACAGCCCGCGAGTATAACGGACGCGGGTCCGAATTTCAGGTTTGGGGACCTATGCTCATTAAAAGCTCACGTTTGCCTGGAAAAGCTGCGCCTCACCCAGTTCGGTTGGCTACCCGGCGTCGATCAGTCCCCACTCACAGTTGTTCACGGAACTTATTCAAAATGACTCAATGTGTTAAATCATATCTGAGCTGCGTGGCAGAATAGGTGACAAATGTCATAGATCAGTCGTGAGCTTTGTATGTAATACAGCTTAACCGTTGTCACTATGGGCCGAAATGGGAAAAGTCCCGCCAATTTGCGAGGCAAATCCCGCCTTTTTCGCCCATAATGCCCCACCTTGTGCTGGGAAATACCCTACTTCTTATAGTGCGTCGTCAGGTGGAGCACTATTACGGCCAACTTGCGCAAAGTATTTGACCCAGATCAAATAGCAGGTGTGGAAGGGAGGTTGGATAAGCGGGCGGAATAGTAAATTTTGCCCATTTACGGGTCCGCTATGAGCCGCGTATAATCGTCGCGCCAGGAAGGGGCGACAACAAAACAACCAACATGCGCGCAAAATGCGCAATTGCCAGGAGGGAATGGATGGCGCGTTTACCGGAGCCCGGCGCCGATAGTGATGATTGGGGCCAGTTATTAAACGACTTTCTGCGAGTTGAACATCATGACGACGGCACGCACCGCTCTGGCGTTTTCAACGTGCTGGCCTTTGGCGCAAAGGGCGACGGCGTCGCCGACGACACGGCTGCCATCCAGTCTGCGTTAGATGCGGCTGGTGCCTGCGGCGGCATCGTTTGGCTATCGCCGACGCATGGCTCCTACCGCTGCGAACGTACGCTCACTGTTCCTCCCCACGTAACACTCAAAGGGGGTTTTGGCGGCATGCGGCGCGGTCACAAACTGTGGGACGACAGCGACAGCCCATGTGGCTCGGTGCTCTACGCCTACAGCCCCGACAATTTCATCATGATGAGCCACAACGCCACCCTCGACGGCGTAGAGATTTTTTACCCCGAGCAGGTGATGGCCGGCGAGCCGCGCCCATACGGTTGGACGATCATGATTCCGCGCCACCAACACGGGGTCACCATCCGCAACGTGACCTGCCTCAACCCATTTCAATTTATCTACGCCAGCGCCGACGGTCTATTAATCGACAGCATCCAAGGCTACCCGTTGTACAAAGGCATCAAGTTAGGTCGGGTTGCCGACGTGGCGCGCATGAGTAATGTTCACTTCAATCCAAACGTCCTCCCCAGACTGGACGCCTCGTTGCGAGCGTGGGTTCAGCGCTATGGAAGCTGCCTGGATATGGACATGGCCGAAGAATTCATGATCCATAATTTCTTTGGCTACGGCTATGCGTGCGGTATCTGCTTCACAGGCCAAATAACAGAAGACGGCGTGCCGGGGAACTATGGCAGCGTCAGCAACTTTGGCTTTGATTCGGTCACCGTGGGCATTTTGATCGAGACGAACGGGGTGTCCGGAACGCAGGGCGTCTCGGTGAGCAATGGGCGCATCATCCCCTTTGCCGGCGAAGTGGGCGCGCGCGCGGGCATTAAGCTCGCCGATACCGCCACCGGCGATCCGGCCCTGGACCCGGCTATAAGCCTCACCAACGTCGGTTTTTTTAGCCCACACGAACGCTCGGTGTGGATCGGACCCAGTTCCGGGGCGCGCCTGACGATGCTGGGCGGGCAGTGCACCGGATATTTGAACGAGGCGGTGTTGGTGGAAAGTCCTGCCGCCGCTGTACGGCTCGTTGGTGTGCGCACCTTTAATGGGAACGGCCCCCGCATCCAGAACACAGGCGGCGCCGACGTCGCCGATCTGGGTGGCATGTAAGGAGCAGCGATGAAGCGGATCAGCCGGCGTCAATTTCTATTTCTTTCCCTGAGCTTTGCGGCCGGTACCACTCTGGCGAAAGCGCCTCGTATCGGCAGGGCCATCGGACGCCCGCCCCAGTTAGCGCAGCCGCCGCGCGCCTATAGCGCGAATGTGTATGGGCGGGGAGTTTATGGGTCCGGCCGCGGCAAGTTGTAGAGCGATTTTGTAAATCGCTGCGTCTGAGCGATTTACAAAATCGCTGTACGGTCTCAAAATCTCAACCCCTCCAACACATCCTGCGGCTTGATGATTGCCGCGTACCCCTGGCCCAAATTTATCATCCCCCGCTGCAGCAGCTCGTCGTAGTGCGCCACCAGCATGGACGAGACCAGGCGGTCGTCGGGGAGGGGTTGGGGACCGGTCGGAGGTGCGACGTTCGCCGCGGCCGGCACGCCCCAGGAAAATGCGCGCTGTAGCCCGCCATGGCGACCGTCGCCGTCGGGCATCTCGTAGGTGCAATGCAGGCACTGCTGCCAGAACCACCAGGCGTCGGACAGCGGGGTCTCTTCGTCCTCGGCCGCTGCACCGGAGGCCCAGTATTGGAAGCGGCCGGTCTCCACCACGCTCAGGAAATGGTTGCCCAACTGCGCCTTGCTTTGCGCGGTGAAGCGAAATGGGGTGACGCGCGTCGCGCCCAATGCCGCCGCGAGCCAATCGAGCACTCCTTCGCCCACGCCGGTGTCGTCGCCCACCACGTGGGCCACGCGCCAATGCTGCAAGAAGGCCGCCAGCCGCTGCACGAGGCTGGGCCGGCCCTCGGATTCCTGAAAATGGCGCGAACCATGATCGACGAAGACGTCCACGGCGCAATAGGTGGGGCCGGGCGCCACGCCCTGCGCGCGGCGCAGCTCGAAAATCGTGGCCACGGTGTAGTCCCGCGCCGGATTCTTTAGCTGCGCCAGAGCGGATGTCGCTGCTTCGTCCTGTCCGCCCACGTCCAGCGTCGCCACGTAGATCTGTCCCGGTCGCGGCGCATCCAGGCGGGAGTGCTGCCCGTGCATCAGCCGGCGACGGCGGCGCGGAAAGAGGCCACCCTCGGCGTCGATCGGCTGCAGGTAATATTCGCTCTGAATGATGGGATGGTCGCGACCCATCTGCGCCGTTTTCTTGTGTAGAAAGCGTTCGTAGGCCGGGTTTTCGGCCATCACCTGCTGTGGGGTGACGATAAAGACGCGCTGCACGCCGTCCGCTGCTTGCAGCCGTTCCAGGGCCTGTCGTTTCTGCCACAGGGCGTCGCTGCTGAAGCGCACAGTGCCCAGGTAGACGGCAGTGGCGTTGTTGGCGGCGCGCATCGGTTCGAACACGGCCTCCAGATGCTGCGGATCGTTGTCCTGCAGCTCGTCGACTACCAGCAGCCAGTGCGCCGTTTCGCCACGTGCGTGCGCGCCCGGGTGGCTGCTGAGAAAGATGACGCTGGCCTTGCCCAGCGCGCGCCGCAAAGGCCCCGCCCCCTTGCGCCAATGCCCGCGATTCAACTTATTCTCCAGCCGTTCTTCCAGGCGGCGCATGCCGCGCCCCACGCCGTCGCCGATGGCCGCAAAGACAATGGCGCCCCCTCGGCGTTGCAGTAAATTGAGCAGGTAGATCAGAAGGTGGGCTACAGCCTCGTTCTTGCCCGACTGCCGCGGAAAGACCAGCAGGAAATCCTGGCCCTTTTGGTTCAGGATGCTGTCCACAATGGCATGCAGCGGCCTTAGCTGGTAACCGTATAGCGGCACGCGCAGCACGTGTCGCGAAAAGAGGTCAATGCGGCGCAGGACGGTTTTGGCGGCAGCGGGGCGGGACATGGGGAGGATATTGGAGATTGGGGATTCGTAGGGGCGAGGCAGGTCGGGAACCAGGTGGAGTCGCGAAACTAGCGCCGCTCCGAGCTGCCTCGCCCCTACCGGCTGAAAATTGTTTCCAGCACAAACGTGAGCGCCGCGCCTACGATGGAGATGGTGAGCCAGTCGACGCGCTTTTTGAGATCTTCAAAATCGCGCCGCAGCTCTTCGTAATGGTGTAGCATCGCCTGCTCAAACGGCGTCGTCGGCCCCAGGTTCAGAGGAGGGCTGTTCGGCTTCGCTACTTGCGACAAATCTCTAATCTCCAATTTCCAGTCCCCCTACAACTCCAACCCCAACTCCTCCGACAACTCATCCAGCGCCTGCCCAATAGCGCCGGTGAGGCCATCGGCTGTTTCGCCGCTCAGCGCGCGTTCATCGCGCAGCAGGCGGGCCACGACCTGGGTGCCGCGAAAGACGACCGGCGCGACTTTGGCCAGCTGCATGGCGTCGAGCTCGTCACTCTGCTGCAGCGCGGCCAAAAAGCGCCGCAAAAAGATGCGGTTAAGAACCAGCTCGTTGTTGAGTGTGCGTTCGGCGGATAAGTCGGGGAGGTCTGCCAGCTCCTGGCGGGACAATTGCCGGTCATAAATGCCAGATGCTTCGGCGCTCACTTTTTTGGCGTGGCCAAGGTAGCCGTTGTGCGCCGGACAAAGGGGCGGGTCGCTGCTTTGCATGGCCCACGCCTGGCAGGCTCGTCCCGCGTTCGTCGTCGCCGAACATTTTCTTTTTGTAGGCAGTTGCGCGTCTGGCTGGCTTTCCATACATGCAGTGTAGCACATATGTTCTGAAGCCGTCAACAGTGGGTGCACTATACTGGGCTACTGCAGCGGCAGAGGCGGTTGCAGCCAGGGACTCACGTTTTCCACGCGGATGGCGGTGACCCACTTCACCCACTCAAATCCGCGCAGGCCGGGGGCGACGAGGCGGGCGGGGAAACCGTGCCCGTGGTCCAGCGGGGCGCCGGCAACGTGCGTGGCCAGCAGAAATTGCTGCGCCTCCGCCAGGCTGAAGCGGCGCCAGTAGCCAGTGACGCTGCGCACCAGCACGCTGCGCGCGCTGCCCGGCGCGTCGCCGGCCTGGACACCGGCCTGCGCAAGCAGGTTGCGCAAAGGCACGCCGCGCCAGATCTGCTCGCTGTACCAGCCGCCGGTGCAGTCGACGATTGCCGTCTGCTCCTCTGCGGCCATTTGCAAGAGCGCTTCGTAACTCAGCGACTGCGGCAGGCGCACCTCACCGTCGAGCGACAGCCGCCAGGACGCCGGGCTGAGCGGGGCAGGGTTATCGTCGATCCAGCTCACGTGGGGAAAGCGGCCGCCCATGCTGCCTATCTCATAGGACCCGGTGAAGCGCCGCCGGCCCTGCAGATGGCGCAGGAGCCACCAGGCCACGGCGCCGGCCAGGCCCGCCAGCCCCAGCCGCAAGAAGGCGCGGCGGTCCACGGCCTGGTCTACGTCCAGAATCCAGCGCATGCGCCAGACGTGGAAGGCCAGAAATAGGATCAGGGGCACGGCGATGTAGATGTGCAACGAAACCAGGCTGAAGCCAAACAGGTAGCGCGGGCCGTCAAAGGTCCACAACAGGCCCAGCACCAGCGTCAGCAGCAGCAGAAAGATCGACACGACGAATGAGACCCGCGCCCAGGTCCAGCGCTTGCGGCGGCGCAGCACGTGCCACACCACGGAGCCCTTCCACCAAAGCAGCAGCACCAGCGCGTAGGCGCCCATGCCGTGCAGCCAAAGCAGCCACGCCTGCCGTTCTTCGCCGTTGACGAAGCCCAGATAGCCGCTGGCGAGCTGCAGGAGCAACAAGATGAGTAGGGCGACGTTAACCCAGGGGAAGCGCATGGTTATTATGTATTTTCCCGGATCCTTTCGAGTTTCTGGGAAAATGATAAAATACTCCCATGCCACATATCTTATTCGTGTGTACGGCCAACATCTGCCGGTCGCCAGTGGCCGAGGGGATTTTGCGCCAGCGGTTGGAGAGCCAATTCATGGATGGTTGGACGGTCGGCTCGGCGGGGACCTGGGTGGAACAGGAGCGGGGCGCGTCTCAAAACAGCGTGCTGGTGCTGGAAGAGCGCGGCATCGACATTAGCGACCACGTCGCGCGCACGGTGACCGGCGAAATGTTGAGGGATGCGGATCTGATTCTGTGCATGGAAACAGGCCACGCCGAGGCCCTGATGGCGGAGTTTCCCGAAACGAGGGGCAAAGTTTATATGCTGAGTCAGATGGTAGGCCGGCGTCATGACGTTGCCGATCCTTACGGCTTGCCGCTGGAAGATTATCAGCACATGGCGGCCGAGGTTGAACAACTTATCGACGAGGCGCTGCCACGCATCAGGGAGCTGGCCAGCGACAATGCGCGACGACGGTGGGGTGTGCGGGATTGAGGTGCTACCAGCCGTCGATGAACGGCTGCCACTCTTCACGATTGTCCAGGTGGCGGCCGAAGCGGTAGTAGGCTGAGGCGCTGGGCTCGCCAGGCGCGCGAAGTAGCTGCATATTGGCCTGGTCAGGTGTGCGCCCGCCTTTGCGGCGGTTGCAGGGCGAGCAGGCCGCCACCAGATTGGTCCAAGAGTGCCGGCCGCCCATGTGCCGCGGCGTCACGTGATCGATGGTCAGATGGTAGCCCGAGCGCCCGCAGTATTGGCATGTAAAATTATCCCGGCGCAGGATTTCGCGTTTGCTCAGCGAAATGCGCGGCCGCGGTCGTTTGACCATGTACTGCAGTTTGATGATGGAGGGGAGTTCAAAAGCGTCCGTAGCGCTGTGGATCATGCCGCGGCCGTTGAGAACGATTTCCGCCTTGCCCGCCATCACAAGGGACAGCGCCCGTTTTGTATTGCAGACATGGAGCGGTTCGAAGTTGACGTTCAGAATGAGCACTGGCTCATTCAAGATAGAGATGCCCATGACGGCACGGAGTATATCATGAGCCCAGTCGAGACGTCAAACGACCAGCGTTCTTTTCACAGAGGTACACAGAGTTGTTTGCACAGAGATACACAGAGCTTATTCTCTCTGTGGAACTCTGTGAAAATCTCAGTGTAACTCTGTGTCACTTCCGTTATCGCCCGCCAGACGGGACGCTCAAACTAAGGAATTTAGATGGACCGCAACCAGCTCGTTAAGTATTTGAACACCTACTTGCGCATTGACGAGATTGCCGATTACGGCCCGCAGGGATTGCAGGTGGAGGCCGCCGCGCAGGACGTGCAGCGGGTGGCTCTGGCGGTAGACGCCGCGCCGCCGGCCATCGAAGCCGCCGCCGGATGGGGCGCGCAGATGCTGCTGGTGCACCATGGCGTGTTGTGGCGCTCGGTGGAGCGCATCGCCGGCCCGTTGGGACGGCGCGTGCGCGCACTCTTGCAAAACGACATCCACCTCTA
>JAICPS010000411.1 GCA_025929715.1 Anaerolineae bacterium
GCATCTAGCACGCCCTGAGGATGTTGCGCTAGATCTCGGGGCGAACATCGGATACTTTTCGCTCCTGTTAGCGCGTGCGGTAGGGGAGAGCGGTACCGTGTATGCATTTGAACCGCATCCCGCAAATCACGCTCTTCTGCAGAAGAATGTGTGGGTAAATAGATATCAGAATGTGGTTATCGAGCCCAAGGCCGTCTCAGATAAGGACATGGTTAATCGTCTATTTGTTTCTGAAGAAAATATGGCCATTCATCATCTATTTGAAGGCAATCGACAGCAACGACGTTCCATCAGCATCGAGACTGTGTCGCTCGATCATTATTTCCGTGACAAGGAAAAACGAATCAATTTTATCAAGATGGATATTCAGGGAGCAGAGCCTCTGGTCGTCGACGGAATGGCAGATCTGCTCGACCAGAACGAACAGATTGTAATGTTAACGGAGTTCTTTCCATTTGGCTTGATGAGGGCCGGCGTCCCTGCGGAGACGTTCCTCAAACGTCTGAGCGAGCTGGGGTTTAGTCTTTACGCCTTGAGCGAGAAGCAGTTTGCCATACTGCCGGTCGATCCATCCAAAATTGTCATGCAGTATCCGACCGGCTCCACCAGACACGCGGATTTGCTATGTTTGAAAGGCGTTAGCGCAAGTGAGTTAATGTACCGGCTGCGGTTAAGCAAGGTCACGGTCCATACCGCGGCGTAGCGTATGAATGATATTACGCAGGCTCTTTCGAATCTAGAGGCCTGGCTGGAGACAATGAGAGTCCCAGGCGGTTATGGTGGCCCAGTTGTTCACTGGTGGCAGAACTGCCTCGCGTATACCGGCCCAGGTTATGACTGGCGTTATGAGGGGATCATCGCCGGTTATGTAACCTTGTGGCAACGTACAGGCAATTCGGCCTGGCTGGATAAAGCGCGCTGCGCCGGCGATGATCTACTTGGGGCGCAGCTTCCAGGTGGTAATTTTCGGGCGTCGGCCTTTGAACTCAATCCCTACCCTGGCGGCACTCCACATGAGGCCGCTGCCGACGTTGGCTTATTGCTTTTGTCGCGCGCTCTGCGCGCTGCCGGTTCTGAAAACTGGAATCGTTATGCCGAAACTGCGGAGCGCAATCTGCGATCTTTTTACATTGGGCGGCTGTGGGACAATGATGCACAACTCTTCGTCGACAACAGGTCTTTACCGAGCTTTGTCCCCAATAAGGCATGCACAATTGTCGAAGCCCTGATTCTCCTGTCGGAGTTGCAGGGAAGCAACGAGCTGATTGAGAGCTATGCACTTCCTACGCTTCGACAGGTTGTATCGATGCAACGAAGGGATAACGGCCTTCTAAAAGGGGCGTTTGCCCAGGCGCAGATTAGAAACAGGGTCGTCGAGAAATACTTTCCCTACTACGTGGCTCGCTGCATTCCGGCGCTGGTGCAAACTTACCGCCTGACCAGGGAACAACAATGGCTTGATGCGGCTATGGCGGCGCGCGACTTTATTCTTTCAGTTACCGAGGAAAGTGGCTTGTTGCCGCAAGTTGTCTATTTGAAAGGCATGAATCGCTGGCCACAGTGGTTGGCGCCGCTGGGCGACTGCTTACGAGCCGTTAAAATGCTTGATGAATACATGCCAGTCGCGGATGTGTCACGGACTGAGGCTGCGCTGTTAGCCGGTCAAGTCCCGTCAGGCGGATTCGCCACAGCTCGTGGTTTTGACTCGCAAGTAAGCGCACGACAGGAGCCGCGGACCGACTTTCGGGATCTGGTCTGTGTGTCGGGGTGGAACGATAAGGTATTTCGCTTTCTCGCCGGCCGAGCGCATCTTGAAGCAGACCTTCCACTTCCCAACCTCGCGCCTTTCCGCACCAAATGCACCGTGAAGAAACAGCCGGCAAGTTGGGAGGAAGATTACCGTGGTATCCGGCTGCGTATTGGATCGCAGACTGCCTACTCCTGGGAAAAAGGCCAATTATGGGCGAGTAAATTGGCGCCAGTGGTCATGTGGAAATGAAGCGGCAAACTATGGGCCTATTTGCGGCGGGCCTCAGCGTTGTAGCCATGCGCCAATGGTACTTGTGGATCACAGATAAGCGTTTCGTTGAGGAACGGTCGGAAGCGCCAGCTCCCCCGCCGTTCGTTACCTGGATGCATCAGCCAATGGTGAGCGTGCTGGCAACCGCCTGGAACGAGGCAGAAAACATCCCATGCCTTCTTCACAGCTTCCTGGAGTTACAGTACCCACCTAAGGAGTTGATCCTTAGTGCAGGTGGGGAGGATGGCAGTTATGAGCTAGCCGCCGGTATAGCTGAAGAGGGTGTGAGGGTTATTCGGCAGCTTCCCGGTAAAGGAAAACAACACGCGCTCGTCGACTGCCTGCAAGAGGCCGAAGGAGAGTTCATTTATCTAACCGATGCAGATTGTGTGCTTGATTCAGAGAATTTTGAACGGTTGCTCTATCCACTCATTTGCAGCGAAGAGGCTGCCGCAACTGGTAGTTCACGTCCCCTGAAACGGCAGAGTAAGAGCCCATTCGTAAATTATCAGTGGTCACCGCGTCGTTATGTGGAAGTAAAGAACATGGCAACATATGGCCATGGTCTAATGGGACGAAATTGTATCGTGAAGCGAGGACCTCTCGAAGAGGCTTGGGCTGCAATAGCGGATGTGTCCACGGGAACTGACTACTACCTCGCCCTAAGGCTGAAAGAAAACGGCCACAGGATACTGAGAGTAACCGCCAGCACGGTCGAAAGTGAGTATCCTGATACATTACCTAAATATGTGCGGCAACAAACGCGATGGCTACGCAACCTTCTGCTATGGGGTTACCGGTTCGGCGATTGGCCGGAGGTACGGCACGCGCTGGTCTCGGCGGCAGTTGGGGCTGCAATGCTCATGGGCCCATTTGGCAGTGCTTTCTTAGGAAGCAGTGCTGTGGTGGTATGGCTGCTCATATTGATATACGGAGTGCTGTCACGGATTCGATATATGGATATCGTCAATGCCGTAGAACATCGACATCATGCTCCGGTATCGCCGGCCGCGCTTTTCGTAATGTTCGGCGATTTCGTCGCCTGGGCGCGGATCTGGTTAGATTTTTGGCATCCGACGCGAAAGAATCGGTGGTGACCCATAGGTTGTTCTTAACGATGCTGGAGTGACCGTTACACCATGAACGATTCGCTGCTCGCTTATTTTGGCCATCATCGTTGCGCTTCAAACTGGATTTTAGCTGTGGTCAATGAAGTCGGTAGCCTGATGGGACTGAGAGTATCGAACGGGCTGCACCGTCCTCAGTTGTTTAATTGCGACCTGCACTCCTACGTGAACAAGCATCGCCTGGACTTTCTCTGTTATACGAATGCAGACTATGCGTTTGTACGAGAACTATTCGATATTAAGGGCTTTCATGTCATACGCGATCCCAGAGACATTCTGATCTCGTCCTACTATTCGCACCTTTATAGTCACAGCACAGACGGCTGGCCGGAGTTGGCGGCGCATCGCGAACGATTGCACGCGGCAACGAAGGAGGAGGGAATACTGCTGGAAATGGACTTTCGAGCCTGGGAATTCAAGCATCTGGCAAGTTGGGATTACACAAGACCAAACATTCTCGAAATGAAATTGGAGGAGATGTCGGCTAGTCCAGCCGACGCGTTCTCGCGAATATTTCGTTTTTTAGGACTGCTGGCAGAACCGGACGGGCATAACTCTCGGCCTGAACTTGTCGATCTCCTCAAAGCAAATATCAACAGATTACATTTCAAGAGCCGGGGAGCCATACCAGTACGGCTGAGGCAGAGAAGGTTGTCAGGAAAGCAGTTGGACCGGATCGTCAGTCGCCACTCTTTTACACGTCTTACAAGGGGCCGAAAGAAAGGAGAGGAAGATGTAACCAGCCATTATCGTAAGGGCGAGGCCGGTGACTGGCGTAATCACTTTTCTGACGAGATTTTATCAGCCTTTAAGAATCGCTATCAGGATTTGCTCGAGATGCTGGGTTATGAAAGCAACCAAAATTGGACACGATGAATGCCTTCTCCACTTTCGCCAACTCCTTTTATGACGTACGCCAGGAATGAGATCAGACGCGCCGCGCCCGACCTTGTTGGCAAATATCACCTGGAGTGGACTTGGACAGATCGTCGAGTTTACCTTGGTGTTCATAAGCAGCATTGTGCTCGCACGGGGCCTGGGACCCGACGCTCGAGGCGTTTATGCGATCATAGTCACGCTGGCAAGTCTCACAGCGGTCGTCTTGGGCAACAATGCTGTCTTTTCAGGTCTCACTTTCTTAATTGGCAAGAAACGTTATCCGATAAGCAAATTGGGGGGGCTGGCGCTGTGGACGGCCCTTATTCCTGCTCTGCTGCTGACGGCGACGCTGATGTGGTTGCCAGAATCTGTGCTCCAGACCTACTTGCCTGGCGCGGCAGCGGCTGAGGTAAGACTCCTTTTTCTCTGGACGCTCCAGCGACTCATTCAGGGAAGGGTAGCGGC
>JAICPS010000293.1 GCA_025929715.1 Anaerolineae bacterium
CCGCAGCGCCTTGGCGTGAGAGACTGTTATCGATTGGGCGCTGCCTCGGCTAAAAATTGACGAACCAACGGCCTGCCCTACAGTCGCGACGTGGCGCGGTATCGAGAGCGCGGCCTGCCGTTGCATTGAAATTTCGCAAAAAAGGACCTGCGGTGGGGGAGGTTTCTGATGTCTCCAGCCGAACAAACTAAGGCGGAAACGCGACCCGTGAATCGTGTTGGCAGAGCGACTGAACTGGCCACCATGATTGTGGGATTGGGCGGGCTATTGCTTGCCTTATTGTGGTTGCTCGGCCGCGCGTCGATGAGCGGGTACTACGAGGCGATGAATATTCCATTTGAGCATGTCCAGCATTCAGTGTGGGAGTATTCAGAGATAGCTGCACTCTTGCTACTTGTTTCTGGATTTCTGACTCTTGTCATTCTCCTGCTGCTCGGGATGATCTTCCTCGTTCTCTTTGAACCGCTGCGGCAGGGTGTCACAGGAATGTACGAAGTGGTCTTGCCGGGCGGTGTACGCCCTCGAGGATTCGACTGGCTCGCGGGCATCAGAGCAGGTGCGGCGGCTCAATCCGGTTTCAGGGCAAGGGTCGTGCGTCAACTTCTCAGGCTGCTATATGTCTCGTTCGTTGGGTCGCTCGTGCTGTTTCTGTTCATTGGCTACGTGAGCATTACGACCGAAGCCGGGAAGCGCCTCGGTCGTTCCGCAGTCCTGAACGAAGGGATGCAAGTGCGATTTGTCTCGAAGCAACCGTTCACGCTCGCGCCTACGGCGGTGATCAGTGCGACCGGTAGTCTGGACGGGGCTCCGTTATACGTCTATGACCGGCTTCGGCTGCTGACGTACAACAATGACGACTATTTCGTTTTCGAAGAAGTGGATCCTATGACCTGCAGGCCGAAGGAGGTTTACATCATCAACAGGGGCGAGCTGGTCGAGGTGGGACTGCGCCCGTCGCAATCTATCGTCGACGCATGTAAGCGGTGACAGCGGGGAACGTCGCGGGGCTCGGCTGAGCAGAGCTGGGTCTATCTGCGCCTTAGGCAGAGCAGCCACAGTTCGCTGCAGCGCCTTAAAAGTGACAAGCCGCTTCGGATAAGGAAGGCCGCAACTAGTGGTTATCGAATGGGAGAAGAATGTCTCCTCGAATCGTTTGCGATCTGGAACTTACTTACACTCGCTGAAAATATTCTCGGCAATGAGTTCCTCTTCACCGTTCTCGTCTATCCGGATTTGGACCGTCTGGTGCATTAGGAAACTGATACCCGCACCTTTCTCCACTAACGAGAAGTTCGTCACAAACGTTTGCAGGACGTCTGTTGGTTGGATCTCAATGGATGTGGCATTGGAATGGGCTTGATACAGCTGGCCGCTCGTAAGCCCAATGCCGCTCACGCCTTGAAAATTGAAATTTATGGTTGTGCGTGTGATGCCATCGTTGTCCGTCTTCGTATGAATCGTCAAATGCTGTGTTCCGCTGAGTTGGATCGTCTCTCCGCTGCAGGGATCTTCGACAGCAAAATCAACCGGAAGGAATACGTTTTCCGTCTTGTTACCGGCGCCAGTAGCGGGAATTGTATGCAGTAGACTGAGCACTGCCACGAGGAGCAGCGCGTACAGAGTTGCTGTTTTTGGTTTCATCATGACCATCGTGTTGGATGCCTCCTCCGATAGGTCGGCCGGTAACCCGGCCGATTGTTTAGTTTACGTCTCCGGAGCGCGGAGATATCTACGATGAAGCTGATACAGCAATTTTAAGCGCAAGGTCCATTAAGTCCAAATCAGAAACCTCTTTTGCTCTGTCAGCTTCCGACAGGTGTATGCTGGCATCCCCCAACGGAGCAGAATGGCGCTTGCCGGCTTCTACACTCCAAATGCTGCCAACCGATAACCGTTCGAAAAGTGATTCTCCATTCCCCTCATCGATGACCTGGTAGACCAGCTTGCGCCATGGCACAAATAGCGGAGAAGAGCCGTCCGTATAATGGCGGACCCTGAGGTACGCGTAATCGTAACAGGTCGTGTCGATGGGATAATCTTGAGTGTAAAGCAGATCAGCCATAGGTTCGTCTCATTGAAATTCTTCGCTCAGCCGGGCGATGATCATTAGCAGGTTGTGGCCCGGCATGCCTGCGGGATCGTTCTCGGCAGAGGTTGTGGCGTTGGCGATCAGGCGCGGCTCGCGCTTGGTGAAGCGGTCGCGCCAGGTCGGGCTGGGCTGGGTGTGCTAGAGAGCAGGATTGATCATAGAGCAAAGAGATAGATGGGGGTGTTCGAGTAAGGTATCAGTGTCAGGAGATCCCGCACTACACCTGAGAAGCTGACAGCAGAGCTTCTTCTATTCGCTCTGGAAGTTCTAAAGCGAAAAACCGCTCGGCGGCATAAGCATGGTCCTCACCACTTTCATCCACGACGCGAATATAGCCGCGCGCCGCCGCCTGCTCATCTGGTATCACCCGATAGAGATTGCCCAACTCCTAGGAGGCTTCGTATCCCTTGTTGCTGAGACAAATCGCAAATTTTCGCAAAATTGGATGATCACGTCGTAACTCGAGCAAGTCCCAGAGATTTCCGTACAAGTCTTCAAAGACGGCGACGGTGCCGTATTCTTGCTCTTTGGGTTCTCTTATGAAATTGATCCCTTTCGCTTTCATGCTATGGTAGTCGCGCCAGAAATCGTCGGTGTTGAGAAACAGGAAGACGCGGCCGCCAGTCTGGTTGCCGATAAAGGGCTCTTGCTCTGGCCTGGACGCTTTGGCTAGAAGCAGCGTCGTACCGTTGGAGCCTGGTGGAGATACCACGACCCAGCGTTTGTTCTGCTCGGGTTGGAACGTGTCTTCGATCAGCTCGAATCCGAGCTTATGCGTGTAGTAAGCAATTGCCTCGTCGTAGTCTTTGACGACTAATGCGATATGGACGATTGATTGCTTCATCAGGCAGCAGGCATCCAGTAGCCGAGAATCAGACCAATTGACCCGTATGCCCACTTTTCTGTGTCGGGCTCGTACTTTTTTGAGAGAATTACGTACAGGGAAGAAATGAGCACTGGTATTGTAATAGTGATCTGGACAGCTAGGATGATTTGTCGGCTAACTGGCGCGAGAGGTGTAACGTCAATCGTGAAATCCAGAAAGAATATTCTGCCGATCAGGAGAAGGAGAATTCCCAGCAAACTGATAGCGCCTGGAAGAGAAGTAATGAACCTTTTCACTGCCTGGATTATAGCAGATATAGACATGCCAGGCGGGAGCGGTCAGTAAGAAGCGTATGGGACGCGAAAATGGCTGCTCTTGACGACCTGCTCGACGACATCTTTGACGGCAAGAAACCTGCGCTCTATCGTGAGTGTGAGGGTTGGCTACGGGACTCGCTGAACCCACTTGCCCGACCAAGACGCCGCCGGAAATTGTGATGGCGATCCAACGCTTGGAGAGTAACTGAATTTGAGAGACATGTGTTACCCTATGTGCTGGCGGGTCACTTAACGTTATCCGGCGAGCGCCGGAAGGCTGTGCTTATGAACGACGGACTAGCAGAGATGTTTCGATATAATGCCTGGGCGAACCGTGAGCTGTTCGAGTTCTGCCGTTCGCTGCGCGAGGAGCAGCTGGACACTCAGGTCCCGGGTACTTCTGGATCGGTTCGTGAACTATTAATGCATATTGTCGGTGGGCAACAGACTTTTATCCTGCGCACGAAGGGCCGCCAGCATGAGGGAGAGCTCACCCGGCGGAGCGCCTGGCCCGGGATCGACAGGCTTGTCGAGATCGTCGAAAGCACCAGCGAAGAGCTCATCGTCATAGCAGAGCAGTTAGATGACCGGGAGGAAGTGGACCTCCCTTATTTAGGGAAAGTCTACCGCTACCCGAAGCGCTTTTTCCTGGTCCACGCGATGGCGCACAGCGCCGAACATAGGACGGAGGTGAAGGTGGCTCTGGGGCACATTGGGGTGGAGACGCCCGACCTCGACGGCTGGCCGTACTCGTTTGCTGTAGGTTACGGGGAAGTCGTGGGCAACAATATGTGATAAGAGGTAGTGGATGGCGGATCCAAAACGGAAGGCGAAGGTCAGCCGGCCGCAAATTCCGGCCGTGTACGGCTTACCGAAGCACAACAAAGGACTACTGCCCTGGTCGCACGTGAGCGAGCGGATGGCGCAGGCCCAGGTGTACTGGATCACCACGGTGGATCCGAGCGGCCGCCCGCATGCGACGCCGGTGGACGGGTTGTGGCTGGACGACCGGCTGTACTTTGGAGGAAGCCAGGAGACGCGGCGCAACCGTAACCTGGCGCAGAACCCGGCGGTGTGCGTGCACCTGGAAAGCGGCAGCGATGTGCTGATCCTGAACGGCGAGGTGCAGGAATTGGGCAAGGAGGACCGCGAGCTGGCACAGCGCCTGGCGAACGCTTCCAACGAGAAGTATGGCTACGGGACGAAAGCCGATGACTACCTGGCCGGCGGGACGTTCGCCTTTAGGCCGCAGAAAGTGATCGCCTGGAAAAGGCTGTTCAAAGATGCCACGCGATGGGAGTTCTAGCGGATGGACAGTGGCAGCGTTCTGCTGCTATCACACAGTGCCGTCAAGGATAGCCCGCAACTTATCGCTGACGTAGATATGATCGTTAGAAATATGGCGAATTGCCTCCATTACTTTCTCTCTCTTGCCTTTCATCACATAACCGCGAGCTCCGGCATGTATCGCCAGAGCACCATACACGCTTTCATCATGGCCGGAGAGGGCAAGGAGCAGCATACTGGGATACTTCTCATGTAGGACACGAATTAGGTCGATGCCGTTCATACCGGGCAAAGAGATATCTATCAGCACCAACTGCGGCTTGCACGCCGGAATCTTGGCCAGAGCTGCTTCAGCAGTGGCTGCCTCGCCACACAGGCTTAGGCCCGGGGTGCGCTGAATCATCTGACCCATCGCACGGCGAACCAAATTATGGTCCTCGACGATAAAGACGTTAGTGATATCTTCGCCGATAGGCGACTTCACGACTTCATCCCTCGATCGCATGCGCAGCAGTGGACTGCCGATGCGGCAAGAAGAGAGCGACCCGCGTACCCAAACCAGGCTGAGAATCGATGTCGGAGCGCCCGCCAAAGAGCTGCAGGCGTTCGTTGACGCTGCGCAAACCAAAACGGCTGTTTCCTTTACGACTCGGTGCCGTAAGGTCAAATCCGCGGCCATCGTCACTGACGGTGACAGTGAAACCATCCCCATTTGCCTGTAGCGTCACCCGCGCGTCCTGTACGCCAGCGTGCTTGACAACGTTAAACAGCAACTCGCGGACGACATGGTAGAGCAAAATCCTCTGATCTTCGCTGACCGCAGGGATGATATCACTGTCTTCGATAGTAACATTCAGTTGGTAGTTATCAGCCATGTGCTGAGCCAGCCAAGTCAGCGTTTCGTGCAGTCCTGCGCCTTCGAGAACCGGCGGACTTAGTTCGACAGTGAGTTGCTGGGTCAGGCTAAGTGCCTGGTAAATAGTTTCTTCCACTTCGTCAAACCCATCGTGCTCGCCCACGTCGTCACGCAAGAAACCAAGCTGTACTTCGACCGCAAAGAGCATCTGCTGCAGGTCATCGTGCAGCAGGTGTGCGATGTGCTGGCGCACTGATTGTTCGGCGGTAATCAGCTCGAAGGCTAGCTCGCGCACTTGCTTCGTTCGCTCCTTGACACGCTGCTCCAGTGTTTCAGCGAGCTGGTGCAGCGCCTCCTCAGCCCTTTTTCGCATGGTAATGTCGACAATCGAGCCGACCCAGCCTACGACGTTACCCTCTTCATCTTGTTCCGGAGCGTAATTCACATGCATCCATCGCGGACCAATCCCTGCATAGGGGATCTCTACCTCGAATTCTACTGGCTCGCCCCGAAGGACCTGCTCGATACGCGGCATGATTATCGCAAAGGCTTCTTTTCCAAGAATGTCGATAATCTTCCTGCCAACTATCTCATCTGGCGTGGTGTTCAAGAGCGCGGCTGCAGCGCGATTCGCAAAGCGGTATCTCAGATCTCGGGTGCACCGCGTGAGGAGCAGCGGGGTTGTTTCCGCAATCAGTGCTAATTCGGCTTCCTTGGCCTTCAAAGCCCTCTCGGTGCGCTTGCGA
>JAICPS010000668.1 GCA_025929715.1 Anaerolineae bacterium
ATGCCGCGGTCGGACCAAGATCTCAGCGTCGGCCACCCGCAAGGACAGCTAGATGGCACAATCGTGTCAGCGGCGGCTCGCGCGCTACGTGAAGGGCAGACGCATTACGTGGACGTACCGGGTATCGCACCCCTACGGCAGGCGCTCGCCGAATACCTCCGGCAAGTATATGGCGCCACCTTTGACAGCAGCCAACTCCTTGTGACGGCCGGCATGCAGGAGGCCCGATTTCTCACTCTGCAGAAAATCGGTGAGCAGTTCAACAAGGTCGCTATTCCCACAGTAGTCCACCCGGGGGTGCGCCGCGCATTGGGCGCGCGACCGCTTCCTATGAGCGAGATAAAGGTCGATGCAACAAACGGATACCTGCCGTCTCTGAACACCATTCGCCACGCCCTAGAAGGCGGTAGCCGGTTGTTGTATCTAGAATCGCCTTCGCGCCTTACGGGTGAGACATATGGCGCCGACGACGCCACCACGCTGGCCGCTCTCCTGCACGAGTTCGAAGCCGAACTAATCCTGGATCAGGGGCTCGCTCCATGGGTGGCAGACGGCAGCTACCAATCGGTCGCAGCAATTGAGGAGGCGCGCGATAAGGTCGCCGTTCTCGGTGAGGTGTGGCCCGGCATAGGATTGGATAGTTGCTTTATCGGTTACATCGCTGCCCCGGCGAGATGGTTTGAGCCAATGCGCTCACAGAAACAGATCATGGCCATTTGCACGAGCACAGCGTCGCAGTATGCGGCGCTGGAGGCGGGGAAGAGATTTCAGGAAGGTCGCGAAGCACACATGCCGAAGCTGATGGAGAACCGGGCGCGGGCGACCGCCCTGGCCCGCGAGGCGGGGCTGGTCGTACTGCCCGGAGACGCTATTTCCGTGATCGCTGTTCAGTGTACGCCGCAGAAGAAATCAGAAACGCTCGAGGCGCTGCGGCACGCGGGCTATACAGTCGCCGATGGCGCCGAATTTGGTGCAGCCGATGTATTGCGGCTGGCCATATCGCTCGACGAAACGACTACGGCGGCGATGCGAAGCCTTATAGGAAGCGACAATGGCAACCAACAATAGGAAGCACGGCACCGCGCTACTTTACGACCTCATTTCGCAGGCACGAAGCTTCCCAGACGCAATCGTTCTGGGCCGCGGCGACCCTGATTTTGATACACCGCCACACATCATTGACGCGGCCGAGATGGCAATGCGCGAGCGTGGTAACCACTATACACCACCTGAAGGCATCTTATCGTTACGGCAGGTCATTGCCCGGAGAGTGAAAGAGGTCAACGGCATCGAGGTGGATGCCGCGACCGAAGTTGTGGTAACCAATGGCGGGCAGGAGGCTCTGTTCCTGATGGTGCTGGCGACTATTGCCAGCGGCGAAGAAATGATAGTGCCCGAGCCAAACTACAATACTTATAACGACGCACTAACTTTTGTCGGTGGCATACAGGTTCCCGTACCGACGTATGCTCGGAACGACTTCCGCGTGACGCCGGAACAGGTGCGTGAGGCAATTTCGGAGCGCACGCGGGCGGTGTTACTGGTTTCACCCAACAATCCTACGGCCGGCGTCATTCCGCCAGCAGATGTGCATGCCTTTGTTCGACTGGCCGCGGATCACGACTTGCTCATTCTGGCGGACGATATCTATGACTTGTTTGTCTACGACGACTTCGAACACTGCAGTCCGGCTTCACTACCGGGCGGTAAGGAGCGCACCCTGACCGTCAACGCCTTGTCGAAGGCTTACGCCATGACGGGCTGGCGGCTCGGCTGGATCGTCGGACCTGAGGACTTGATGGCTCACGTCAAGCAACTTAAAGCGGCAATCACTGGAGGGACATCAATCATTTCACAGTATGCCGCCGTCGCTGCATTGGAAGGACCGCAGGAGCCGATGCTGGCGATGCGAGAGGCATATGTACGTCGCCGTCGTATCGTGCTGGATGCCCTCGACGAGATGGGTATGAGATACGGATTACCCAAAGGAGGGCAGTTCGTCTATGCGGACATTACGCCCACCGGTTACAGCAGCGCCGAGTTGGCCGAGAAGATCCTACAAGAGCAACATGTGCTGGTCTATCCGGGATCGGCCTTTTCCGAGGCGCGCGAACAGTACTTACGCATGACGTTCTTACAGCCCGAAGAAAAGCTGCGCGAAGGCCTGCAACGCATGAAACTGGCCATGAAAAGCATTATGGGCAGCCTAACAAGGTAAGTCGCAAGCGATAGATGATGACCACGCTGGAAAGTGGACGCCAAAAAATTCTCGTCGCAGATACCGAATATGCTCAAACGGCGTCCCAATTGGCGGACCAATTTCAAGATCTCGAAATAGTCTGTCCCGAAGAAGGACAG
>JAICPS010000245.1 GCA_025929715.1 Anaerolineae bacterium
ACAGACAACTGGATGACTTCAGAAGCAAGTACTTCGACCCCCTCCTCTTCCAGAGCGTCAACCGCGGCATCCAGATCGGCAAACTCATAACTTTCCGGATCCGCACATTGCTCTCCCAGCGGCCGCAAGAGCCATACCTCCATGTCCGCAGGATATTCGGTGGGCGGCGGCACTGGCGTTGGCGCCGGATAATCCTCTGGCAGAGAAGTGGCAGTCGGTGTCGGTTGTGCCGGGTATCCGTCGGTAGACGGGATGGGAGCGGTAGCAGTGGCGTCTCCCGAAGGCGGCTCTGCCGTGCCATCGCCGTCGGTCCCATTACAAGCCACGAGAACCGCCATTAAGACGATACCCATCAAGATGAAAATATCCTTACTTTTCATTCATGCACCTCGCTCCAATCCCCAATCTCAATCTCGATCGAACGAAGTTCGGTCAATCTCCAGTCGTCCAAACCTCCAGCATTTTACCGTGTACCTCATGAACGTGGTAGAATGCCCCGCGTGCGAAAGATATTCCGGCAGCTAAGCTTCCTCATCGTCCTCCTGGCTACGCCTACGCTGGCTTGCGCCATTCCCGGCCTAAACCCTGCGCCGACCCCGCCTCCTGAGCCAACGCCACATGGTGATACGCTCTTTTTCAGCGCGTCATATAACGCGCCGTTAGAACCAGGCACGGCCATACCTGGCACGCGCATCGTCTACGTGCAGGTCGTTGGCGACCTGCACGAATTCTCCATTGACGGCCTGCAGGCGTACCGCCAGGTAGGTGATTCCCTCACCTGGCGCGGTCTCGTAGCGCCCGGCGTGTTTGGAGATTATCGCCTTCGCCTGCGCGGCGACTTCCTCGGTAGATTACAGGCTGAAGGTCAGGTTGAACTGGCCGTCCTGAATCCGGCGCCCGTGGAGATTCCACCGACTCAGACCCCTGTAGCTGCCATTTACGTCGAAGGAATTCCTGCCAACTATTACGTGCCGCAAGGAGCGCGCATCCCTGGCACTACACTCATCTTCGAGGGTATGCGCAATGATGTCGCCGAACTGTCGGGAACTGCCGGCTATCCCTTCTTCGCTCCAGAAGATTCGCTACTCTGGTCGGGCAAGCTTCGCGAGAATGTTTATATTCGCTATAACCTGCGCGTTTCATCGCTCAATGAGAATGGCCTCGGTTTGACAGGATCTGCCGAACTATGGGCAACCAGGTAAGGGGCAGCTAGGCAAAATTACGAACTACCATGGCCCATCCCACATTCCCCCACCCCCGCCATCCCTACGTCGCGCGCAACCCGTTTCGCGAAGGGCGCAGACGGTCCGGAGAATTCCGGGCCGGAGAAATCATTCCATTCCACGAAGCTCGTCCGCTACTCCCCGTTCCCGTAATTCCACACTTTTCCGAATGGGAGGAAATGTATTGGCGCGCATGGGAAATCGCGTGGCGCCATTTACGCCAGCCGCGCTCCGGCAGCGGACTCGTAGCAAACTTCATTGATAGCGCCTTCAATGGGAATATGTTTATGTGGGACAGCGCCTTCATGACCCAATTCGGAATTTACGGAAGGCGTGCGTTCGACTTCCTGGGCACCTTAGAAAACTTCTACGCCCGGCAGCATGATGACGGTTACATCTGTCGCGAAATAAACATGCTCGACGGGCACGACTTCTTCTTTCCATTCGACCCCAACGGAACCGGACCCAATGTGCTTGCCTGGGCTGAATGGCGCGCCTTTCGCCATACCGCCGACCAGGAACGGCTCAAGCAGGTCTTCTGGCCCCTCCTGGCGCTGCACAACTGGTTCCGCGCCCATCGCACCTGGCCCGGCGGACTTTATTGGGCCACAGGCTTGAGTAGCGGTATGGACAATCAGCCGCGGGCAGGCGCCCGCGCACACGATAGCATGTTGCATCACGCTCATATGACCTGGGTCGACGCCAATATGCAGGCCGCCCTTAATTGCTGGGTTCTCGCGCAGATGGCGCAACTACTAGACGAGCCCGATCTGGCCGAAGCGTTGAACGAAGAGCGCGCCTTTCTGCATCGCGAAATAAATCGGCGGATGTGGAACGACAATAGCGGCTTCTATCATGATCTCGACCCGTCCGGCAACCCCGTTTCCCTAAAAACGATTGGCGCCTACTGGGCGCTTCTCGATAAGGATTTTGTCCCAAAGGAGAGAGAGGAGCCCTTCATACGCCACCTGCGCGATCAAGAAGCTTTTAACCGTCCCCATCGTGTGCCCAGCATTTCCGCAGACAGCGAAGGCTATGATCCGGAAACAGGCAACTACTGGTGTGGCGGCGTCTGGTCGCCTACCAATTACGTGGTTCTGAAGGGGTTGCGGCGCGCCGGTCAGCGGCGTCTCGCCCACCAGATCGCCGTAAATCACCTGCAGTGCGTTGCCAGGGTATTCCAGCACACGGACACCTTCTGGGAAAACTACGCGCCGGAAACTGCCGCTCCCGGCAGTCCGGCCAAAGCGGACTTCGTGGGCTGGACAGGCGTCAGCGCTATTGCCATCCTTTTGGAAGACGCCATTGGAATCAGTGTGGACTGGCCATTACGTAGGGTGACCTGGGATCGTCGCCTGGAAGGGGAACTCGCTTATGGCGTGCGCAATTTTCCCCTGGGCCGCGAGGGAGTCATGAGCATGGTTGGCGATGGGATGAGCATTGAGATCGTTACAGACTCGTCGTTCAATCTGACAGTGCGACATGGCGATTCGACAATACGAACCTCCGTGCCCGTGGGGGCCTCGACCGTCAAGCTTTAAGGCCACCTTGTAGTAGCGACTTTTGAAGTTTAACCTTTTAATCGCGTAAAGAGCTCGGGCCGGTCTCTATTTGGGTCATATGACCCGACCCGTGCCCGCCGTTGGCGCGGTCGCAGACCGGCCACAGCATTACCCAACTAATGGCTACCTCAGTCAAAGTCGCAACACTGAATCTACACAACCGCCACCATCGCTGGGCACAACGGAGACACCTGGTTGTTGCCGAGATTATGGATCAGATGCCCGACCTGGTCAGCCTACAAGAGATTAATTTGCCGACCGGGCAAGGCGCATGGCTGCGCAGCCAGATCAATACCCGTATTAGCGGTTCATCCCGCCGGCCCTACCGGCTACTCCAGAAGCGCATACACCATCTCATTCGCGGTTATTTCGAGGGGATAGGCATTCTGACGCGCCTTCCCATCGTTTCACACGACGCCATCAGCCTGGGCTACGATGGTCGCGTGGCGTTGCGCACCAACGTGACCCTCGCCTCGGGTGATAGCCTGGACTTTGTGGCCACCCATTTACATTCCACGGCGCGTGATCGCGAAGCGCGGCTGGATCAAGTTATGTTACTCACAGGTTGGATCAACGGCGTAGGTCGTGTGCCACTGCAAGTAATCGCCGGTGACTTCAACGAAGTCCCCGAGGGCCCGGCGATCAAGCAGATGAAACAAACGTATCGTTCTGCCCTGGCACAGGTGCGGGGCTACGAACCACTCGCCACCTTTCCCACGGTTCTGGCGCCTGGATATGGTGGCTGGTCGGGCTGCCTCGATTATATCTTCGTCTCATCCGGCATTCAGGTCCGAGACGCCGCAATCTTTGCCAACAGACCTCACGTCGAAGACGAGACGCTATACCCCAGCGACCACGTAGGCTTGGTCGCTTCACTTTCAATAGAAGACCGCGCGCCGTCGCGCACTTCACGGGAAAAGCGTGTATAACATTAAGACACCTGCGAACATAGAGGAAATGAATCGGGCCTGATGACAGGTAAAGAACAACTTAACCGGTATTCAAATCAGACCGCCGCGGATGGTGCACCTCCTTTACCCACCATTTCCATCCTGGCGCCGGTTTATAACGAAGAGCCTGTTCTCAGGGAGCTTTACCAGCGCGTTCAGTCAGTGATGGACGGTACACCATATCCATGGGAGCTCGTTCTCGTGAACGACGGCAGTAGAGACGGCTCGGGCGAGGTAATTAAAGCGTTGCACGAGCAGGACTCCCGTGTAAAAGGGCTCAGTTTTTCGCGCAATTTCGGCTTCCAGGTGGCTGTTACTGCCGGGCTGGATCATGTTCAGGGCGCTGCCGTCATCCTCGCCGACGCCGACCTGCAGGACCCTCCTGAGGTCTTTCCGCGCATGATCGAAAAATGGAGAGAAGGCTACGACGTGGTCTACGGCGTCCGCTCCAGTCGCGAAGGCGAAACCTGGTTCAAAGTGCTCACGGCGAAGCTCTTTTACAGGCTCATCTATCGCATTACCGAGGTAAACATCCCTCTGGATACCGGCGACTTTCGCCTGATGGACCGCCGCGTCGTGAACGCCGTGCGCCGCATGCCGGAACGCAACCGTTTTCTGCGAGGAATGGTGCCCTGGGTAGGCTTTCGCCAGACCGGAATTCCTTACGAACGCCGGGCGCGTTATGCTGGTGAATCGAAATTCAACAGCGTTCGCCAAATGCTGCCCTTTGCCATTGATGCCATTACGAGTTTCTCCTATCTCCCCCTGCAACTCGCTACCTACATGGGCTTTGGCCTGGCGGGGTTAAGCTTGCTGGCGATTCTCATCGTCATCGCCCTGCGCCTTTTTGCTCCTTCCGACCCTTTGCTAGGTCAGGCCACGACCCTGGTCGTCGTGTTGTTTTTGGGTGGCGTGCAGCTTATTAGCCTCGGCATCATCGGCGAGTATCTGGGGCGCATCTACGACGAAGTAAAGGGACGCCCACTCTATCTTATCGAAGAAATGTGGGGGTTTGAGGAGCCGCGCAAGGTCGCAAGGCACAGAGAAAGAGAATGATAATCAGAGGTGGCCGGCACTTTGGAAGTGCCGGTCACCTGAAAATACGCGCTAGCCGCCAATCTCAGACATCACTCGGTTCTTGGGAACCACGTTCCGAGCCAGCCCATGACCCCATGGTTTCCACCAGATGCCGTCCGTGATCAGCTTCTGCAACTCCTCGTCGCTGGCCCCATTGCGCAAAGGTTCCATCAGGTCTACTTCATTCTCGCGCAGTAAGCAAAGGCGCAGCCGTCCATCCGCTGTCAGTCGCGCCCGTGAACAGCCGGCGCAAAAAGGCTGCGTGACCGAGCTGATAAACCCAAGTGTACCCAGCCCTTCTTCCAATCGAAAAAGACGTGCTTCCCCATCCAGCCTCCCGCCATTCTCCATCGTAAGCGGGCCCAGCGCCGCAGAGATTGTTGCCCGCAGCTCTTCCTCGGGCACAACGCCTGCCTGCTGAAAATCGGCCACGTCGCCAAAAGGCATCATCTCGATGAAACGGACCTGCCAGGGCTGATAGAGCGTTAGGCGCGCAAGATCGACCACGTCTTCGCTGTCATTGTATCCGCGAACGACGACAGCATTGAGTTTGATGCCCAGACCCGCTTCTTCCGCGGCATGAATGCCGCGCCAGACGTCTTCCACGTTGCCCCATCGCGTCAACTTTTTGAACTTCTCAGGGTTCAGCGTATCAATGCTGATGTTCACGCGCTGTAGACCGGCCTCAACCAACGGGCGTGCCAACTTGTCTAGCAAGAGACCATTTGTGGTCATCGCCACGGTGCGCACGCCAGGCGTCCCGGCAATGCGCCGCACAATTTCCACAAAATTCGCCCGAACTGTCGGTTCGCCGCCAGTCAGACGAAACTTGTGAAATCCCAGCTCCGTAAAGATGTGCACGAGGCGGTAAATTTCGTCGTCCTGCAACAGTTCGGCTCGCGGCCGGAAAGTCATATCCTCCGGCATGCAATAGACGCAGCGAAGGTTACATTTGTCGGTCAGCGATATGCGCAGGTAATTTATGTTTCGGCCAAAGCGGTCAAGCGGCATATACCAAATCTACTTCCGAATCGCTCTTTTGTCAAAATTTTTATCAATTTTCTCTTGTTTTTTAACATTGGCGACATACCGCTATTATACCGGGTACAAATACGGCATAATGTAGGGAAAGCGACAGGTTTTCGCCTTACAATTCCCCTGGTAGACCTGTATAATTGCTCGATGTATTCCGGAAGTGACCGGCATTCCAATGTGCCCGTCACCTGATAACAAGGAGCAATGACTTGTCAAAGCACAAAAAGCGTTCGTTGCTGCCGACCTGGCTTAGTTTACTTTTATCGGTGGTTTTTGTAATCACCGGTATTGTTGTTTCCATATTCATCTTCCTGACCGCCGAAGCCGTGCTGGCAGCGGCCCGCCAGCCCTTTAACCCGCTTGAAGAGGCAGCGATCGAAGCTTCAAGCACCGAACTTCCGCCCTTGGTGCAGGAAGGTGCAGTACCCACCACGTCGCCCGGCCAGCCCACCCCCACCAGCATTCCCATCCCGTCGGGCGCCGAAGGCCTTGAGAATGATGATCGCATCACCATCTTGATGATGGGCATTGACCGCCGTCCGGGTGAGCCCTTTATCTCGCGGACGGACACGATGATGCTTCTGTCCGTCAATCCACGCAACGATACGATCTCAATCCTGTCAATTCCACGCGATCTCTACATAGTTATTCCCGGTCGCGGCCGAGACCGCATCAACACCGCCTTCGTCTATGGCGCCCAGGGCAACAATCCTGCCGGCGGGGCCGAACTCGCCATGCAGACCGTCGAGTATAATCTCGGCGTTCCCGTAGACCATTACGTGATGGTAGACTTCAACGCCTTTATCCGCGCGGTCGACGCCATCGGCGGCATTGACGTGGAAGTCCCTTACGACATCTACGACTCTCAGTTTCCAGACATGAACTATGGCTACGACCCGCTCTACATCCCGGCCGGCCCACATCACTTCGACGGTCTCACGGCGCTGAAATACGCCCGTACCCGTCACCAGGATAACGACTTCTATCGCGCTCGTCGCCAACAGCAGGTGTTACTGGCAATCCGTTCCAAAGTGCTGAGCCTGGGACCATCCGAAATGCTCAC